>OODV01000389.1 GCA_900299555.1 uncultured Endozoicomonas sp. | reverse complement strand
ATTTTAGGCATTTCTTACGAATCGGTTTATTCCTGATAGAGGTGGTGAAAGACAGTTATGACCCTTCCAATGCGCCAATACTGGCAGACATTCTACAGGCCCAGGTTTCAGCCGTTCACTCCTTTGGTGTTACGCCCCTGGCTGATGACATCATGTTCAGTGGCGAAATCGGTATGAACCGGGTTCAGGGTTATGATGAGTCTGAACTGAGTGCCGAAAAATCCGGGTCAGGCATGGGCACCTCTGTCACCTTCAAATACACCAACGTGATGGTAGGTACCAACTTTGAGATACCAGTGAGCTTTAACACCAACTTTCAGGGAGACTCCGCTGGTGGCAAATTTACCAGCACTGAAAATACCGATCGTTTAAGCCTCGGCGGCAAATTGATCTACCAGGGCAACCTGGAAACTTCTCTCATTTACACCGCCTACTTTGGTGATTTCGAAGATAACCAGTACACCGACCGGGATTACCTGGCCTTTAACGTTAAGTACGCGTTCTGATTCAACAATTCATTAACTACACATTGGCTGGTCAATGTCGTCTGACCCGCTCACATAATAAGGTATAAGCCCAAGGAATTAATAATGTTAAAAAGATCCTTCCTGGCAGTGGGAATTACCGCACTCTCTCTGGCATCCACCCCAGTACTGGCCAAGGTGACTCCCGAAGAAGCTGCAAGACTGAACAACGATTTAACACCCATTGGCGCTGAGCGGGCAGGCAACGCTGAAGGCACAATCCCCCCGTGGAACCCGAATTTTCAAATACCCGCAGAATACCAAGGCACAGGGAATTACTACCCAAACCCCTACAAAGATGATGAAGTGCTATTCACCATCACTGCTGACAATATCGATCAGTATAAGGACAAACTGACCCCGGGCACTCAGGCCCTGTTTAAAAACTACCCTGAGACCTTCAGAATGGATATTTATCCCAGCCGTCGTGATGGCCGCTTTTCCAGCTTTGCCGAACAGCAGGTGTTTGAAAATGCCACCCGGGCAGAACTGATTGAAGGTGGCAATGGGGTTATCAATGCCTTTATGGGAACGCCTTTCCCGGTACCCAAAACCGGCATTGAAGTCCTTTGGAATCAGATGATGAGAATTGGTGCCCATACGTCAGATGGCATGTATTCTGCAATGGTAGTTTATAGAAACGGTTCCAGACTGCATGGCCGCCAACATACCGTATCCTACAGTCCGTTCCTCGACCCGGAAAATACTCTGGAATCCTTTGGTGCCAAAGGTGATGAAAATCCGCGCATCTATCAGGTGACAAAAACACTGAAGCCAACCCGTGAAAAAGGGACCAGCTACCTGGTACATGAGTTTATTAACCCCAAGCTCAAGCCCCGTGCGGCCTGGTCCTATATCCCGGGCGTACGACGGGTCAGAAGAGCGCCGACCATTAACTATGACAGCCCCCAGGGATTGGGAAATATGGAAACCACCGATGCGTTCCTAGGTTTTAATGGTGCACCGGATAAATACCACTGGAAGCTGGTGGGCAAAAAGGAGATCTACATCCCTTACAACAATTACGACTTTGAAAGCCCTGAGCTTACCTATGACGATGTGCTGCTGCAGGGGCATGCCAATCCTGAACATATACGCTATGAGCTGCACCGGGTCTGGGTTGTCCGGGGTGAATTAAAAGAAGGTGAGCGTCATGTTTATAAGACCCGTGACCTCTTTATTGACGAAGACAGCTGGCAGACCGTCTATGCAGATAATTACGATAACCGGGATGAACTCTGGAAAACAACGCACATCAACTCCATAAACCTGTTTGATCTACCCGGTATCGCTGGTCGAACTGCATTCTATTATGATCTGATTTCCAGGGATTATATGGCAGCTAACCTGTTGAATGAGGAAAATGGTGTGCCTGAGTACAACCAGGAAAAAAATTGAACTGTCGTATTTTACACCGAATAATCTGCGAAAACTCGGATTGCGTTAAGTCACAACGGGCCTCTTCTGAAGCTGCCTGAAGAGGCTTTATCCACATAAGTAGCTAACCATATGAAATCATTTATTTCTGATGCCTTTTGCGTGCACTCTGTTTCGTTGCAACTCCGGTCACATAGCTACCTATGCTCCCTCCGTTGAGCCTCGCATAGTACCTGTCAGAGTAGACAGATATATTCGATTCCATATGGCCTGCTACTTAATATAGGGCTCACATACTTTGTTCGAGGCTACTGAAAACCAATCGGGCAGCCTATCAAAGCGGGGAAGCCTCCCCTGAATATTGCCGAACCTGACATCGAAGGTTTAAACGTTTTAGATCATACCAAACACCCTTCAACTACGCTCAGGGTGAGAGGAGATTGTACACATCAAACTCTTTGAAACGATGTACTATTGCAAAGTACTAATACCAATACAGTGTCAAATACCTTCACCCCCTCGTTCCCATGCTCTGCATGGGAATGCATACCGGGCCTGAAGAATGTGGAAACCTGTTTCTGCCCGAAATCATGTGAGGTTTAATGGAAATTCTACATTTTGGCGACGTACGGAATGCATTCCCACTAGGGAGCGTGGGAACGAGTCCATAAAACTGTAACCCAGCTAGTGGACTTGCTGACTTACTCTTAATCTTTGTCATGTACAGTGTTCAGCAGGCTGGGAGTAACCAGGGCTAAGAACAGCCCCGGTCATAAAGGGCAGGAGTTTAGAAAGCGTACTTCACGGTCAGGGAAATATTATCCCGGTCGGTGAGAGTCTTCTGCTTATAACCTTCAGTGTTTGCATCATGGTCACCCATGTATGCAAGGTATTTGATACCCGCCTGAATACCCGAGCGAGGGTGAGTGAAGTCTGCACCAATACTGAATCGATGATCACCTTCACCACCAACACCACCAGTCAAAGTTCTGCCTTTAAGTTGACGGGAATACCCCATAGGAATACTCATATCAAAGCTTTCTGTAATACCAGGATAAGACAGGATTAACGACGCAGAAGCAGCAAGGCCATAGCTTGTCCAAGTAAGCTCGTTAGTGGCATTAGCCGTTGTTCCCTGCAGTGTTGCTTCTTCAACATTTCTGATATCAACATAGGAAACTTCTGTCGTCAAAGTAGTGGTATCAGCTATAGCCGAACGACCAAAATTGAATAATGCATTCAAGTTTGTTTGAAGTACATCTGCCCGGCTTGGCGAGGGTACAACCACAGAGGGCGCTACATCTCCAAAATCAGCAACTGTATTCACTAATACTGGAGCTCCCTTTTTGTATGTCAATTCCCCTGCAATAGAAGCCGCACCAACCGAAGTTGAGAAAGTTGCTCCATAGAGGTCAATATCTTCCATATAGTTAATGTTGTATGTAAAAGCCCCTCCGGGAGCCATAGTCCCTCCACCAACATCGATAAGTCCTGGCTGCGAAAGATAAGTCGTCGGTATACGTGAATTATACTTCAGATAATACAAACCTATTTCCGTCAAATCAGTGATACGATATCGTGTTCCAACCCCCCATTGTTTAGTGTCTGGCGTGATATCATCCTCTCGTGCAGCAAAACCCGCAGCCGAACATGTTTCAGTTGGAGCCTCAGCCAAACAAGTAGCCCCATTCCCCACAGCCTCACTAGTACTCAAAAACGACCCAGGCTCAGAAACAACCGTCTCATGCCAGTCATACTGATAATGAGCCAGCAGAGAAAGATCCGGAGTAATTTCCAACTGCATGGAGACCTGCTCTTCCGGCAACAGAATATCCTTTACCTCCGTGCCCGGAATACCAGACTTAATGGCATCAGAAGGCCCTTGGGCCAGAGACATACTGGGGAAGAAAAGTGCCTCCCCCCAGGCAACCACATGACTCCCTGCACGGAAATCCGCATAACCGGTTTCACCAAATGGGAATGCGGTATAAACATAGGCATCTAAAAGGCGGGAATAACCACCATGATAACGCTTGGCATCCGCCGTAAATTTATCATCCTGGTAAACATCGTCATAAAAGGTACTACCAGAAACCACAAGACCACTGTTGCCAAAGCGAAGATGGCCTTCCATCAACAGGGAAAGACCATTATTGATCATATCGCCCTTATCAAAATTGGCATTACCACTGCTGGCCAGATTCTCATTCTGATCTTCCAGACGAGTAGCTGCGGAATAGGCTAGCGTACCTTTCCAGTCCAAAGTAACACCATCACTAAACTCAATGGTTTCTCCAGCCAAAGCATTACCGGTAAGCCCGAAGCCAAGTAAAGCCAGGGCCAGTTTATTCTTCTTGAAGTTATGCATTTTATTATTATTCCTTGATAGCCTTTCAGGCCACACCCCTGGCGTCTGTACAGGAATGCTTTCCCCCATGCAGAACATGGGGGCAACAGTGTTTTTGAATTAGTGGCTTAACCGACGGAGTGCTGCAGGTGTAAACATATCCTTGGTCATATTGCCGGCATTCAGAATCGGACCTTTTGGTTTTTCCTGGAACAGGTTGTAACCAACGTAGCCACCGGTGGTCAGGTCATGGTAGAAACTGCTGCCAGCCTGCCAGGCAGACATGTCATAGGCATAGTAGTAGTTGATGAAGGCATGCTGAACCAGCTGATCACGGGTATCATAGAAGTCAGACACAACGGCATGCCAGGTATCTTCATCAAGATAAAGGGTACGGCGACCATATTTGTGACGATAATCATCCTTCAAACGACCTTCCAGCACCCATACACGACGAAGTTCGTATCTCATGTAGTCAGGATTTACATGACCTACGGTCAGCAGATCATCGTACTTAACATCATTCCCATGAATCTTATAAGTATTGGCCGGAATATAGATTTCTTTTTTGCCCAGGAAGTGCCAGGTATAACGCTCTGGGGAGCCATTCATCAAACGGTCAGAGTCCAGTGTCAACTTACCTCCGGTTGATCCCAGTGGAGTGTCAAACCCGTATTCAGGTAACTGACGTACACGACGGGTGCCAGGGTTATAGTTCCAGGCAAGACGCTTGCCCCTGGCAAAGTTAACCGGCTCGATAGAAACTGAAGCACTGCCTTTGTTACGAACAGGCTTGGTGGTGGCAGTAACACCATAAGCCATGATTTCTTCCATTGGCTTACCCACTTTGTCTGGGTGAGTAACATTATTCATACCACGGTTATTCTGTTCACCCCAGCTGATCTGCCCTTTCGAGTTTACGTCAGCAACATCACGAATAGTATGGTAAGTGAATGCACGATATGGGAAGTTGTGATTGGCCAGAATCTGCATTGGCTCATTCACGTCCGGGATAGGGAATGGCACCCCGCCCATATAGCCGGTAAAACCAAAGCCTTCATCAATCAATTCCGACTCCTGAGCGTTACGCTTGACGACATCACAGACCACATCCGGATAACGAAAATCACGACGTCCCGGGTAGACAGGAATTTCATAGGTTCCCGGAAAACGTGCAAACATCTCCTGCTGACCAACCGTGAGGTTCTCTTTGTGCTCCTGCCAGTTGGAACCATTAATAACAAGACGCGGTTTGTCTTCTGGATAGGGGTCTATTGGATGCTGTCCCACATTGGGGGTGTATTCAATACCAGGAGGCGTTCCGAGCCACTTGCCGGAAAAAGGAGGGATGGTGCCATCTGCATTACCGGCAGCGACCGCGCCAGTGCAGGTCAGCTCATTACCAAGCTTTGCAATATCTTCAGGTGATGCTTTTGCCAGAGCGAGGCTACTACCGGAGAGCAGCAGTGCCGTCATCATAGGCGTCACTAGCCGGTTAATTTGCATTCTTATTATTCTCCCTGGACAGTTATTCAACCTCAATGTTAAGTCTGAATAGCTGAACCTATTGGTTTATTATTTTTCTTATCCCGCACTCATTTTTTTGCAATTCAATAAAACCCTGAATCGTCCTTACGGACTAGTCCAAACTCTTAAGGCAAACATTAAGGACTGATTCTCTGGTCGGTATATGTTTTGATGCAGGTCGGTTTCCCCTGGAATCCAATTCATAGTCCGGGTGAATCAACTCTGTCACTTTTTGATTAATCCCCGCGACATTTTCTCAAAGTTATCTCCATAGGGTGGCAGCATGTCACTTACCTTGGGCAGGTTAACCCACCCCTGTTTAAAAACGGATTTGGCATGACTTAGCGTCTTGAAACCTTCAATACCATGAATTTGCCCCATACCACTGGCTCCGACACCGCCGAAAGGAAGGTCATCACAGGCATAGTGAACAGCAATGTCATTAATAGTCATTGCACCAGCCATGGTATTTTCAATCACTTTGCGCTGGACATTTTTATCTTTACTGAAGAGGTATAAAGCTAGAGGATTCGGCCGGCTATTGATATCCAGCAGGCACATATCCAGAGACTGGTACGTACGTACGGAAGGAATGGGGCCAAAGATTTCTTCCTGCATAACCAGCATATCATCCGTCGGGTTGATAACCATATGCAAAGGTATTTTATGTTTCTTCCGGTCACCCCACTCTGCCCGGCGTGGATCCAGTGAAATAACCTGAGCTCCTTTTTTCATGGCATCATTCAGATAAGACTGGATACGGTCAAAGTGACGTTCGTTGATGACAGATACAAAGTCAGGGTTGTCCTGAACCGTTGGATAGAGACTACCAATAACTGAACGACATTTTTCAACAAAAACCACAAGAGAAGATTCTGGCACAAAACAGTAATCCGGGCTGACACAAAGCTGTCCACCATTCATGGCCTTAGCCGCCATCAACTTGTCTACGGCATCATCCAGATCATAGTCCTGGGCAATAATGACCGGAGACTTACCACCCAACTCCAACGTAACAGGCGTTAAATTGGGGGCTGCTGCTGCCATTACCTTACTACCTACCGGGCCTGCCCCGGTGAAAATCAAATGATCAAAAGGTAACTTACTGAAAGCTGCACCGGTTTCAGCACCGCCATTGATAACAACAACTTCATCATCAAAGAAATACTCGGAAATCAATTTCTCCAGCAGTGCCGATGTATACGGGGTAAATTCAGACGGCTTAATCATTACCCGGTTCCCAGCCCCAAGAGCATCCGCCAGTTGCGCAAAAATGGCGTTAACAGGCACATTCCAGGGTGTCATGATTCCTACAACACCTTTGGGCTGATAATGAATTTCACTTTTCGCCCCCGTTATATTCATTGGAAAAGGTGCACTACGCCGTTCAACCTTCATCCACTTCTTCAGGTGCTTCCGAACAAATTTCAGCGACTGAAGAGAAGTAAACAATTCAGAGACACGGGTGACATTTCCTGAACGGCAGCCAAAGTCTTTCTCAACCGCCATGCATATTTCATCCTGATAGTTCACCAATAGATCAATACAACGATTCAACAGGTCAATTCTTTTATCGAGATCAGGATAAGGGATGCCTGAATGAGCAAGACGCTGCTTATTCAACAGTCTCGTCAATCGTTGCTCATCCGGTAAGTGATTAGCCCGGTTTTCAGTTTTTATCACAACGGTGGATTCTGTTTTAGTAACCTGCATATTGAGACCTTTTTATTCTTTTTGATGAGAGGCTACCTCCACCCTCTTCATTAACACAATTTATTTTGTGAATGGCTGACTATTCATAGCCCAAATACAGAAACCATGACCAGCTTTGGAAAATTAGATGAAAATCTACTGGGTCAAAAGGAATTTTGACTAACCTATCCGTTTCTGAAGCATTGATCGCTTGAAAATCCATTCGCTCTTTTACCGACAGACCTGTTGACCAAACTATTCTTAAAAAAATTCTGAAGCAAACTATTCAGGCTTCTGGCGGAAAGATGGAACCGGAATTTCCGAAATTTCCGGCAAATATTAAAGATAAATACAACAATCGACACATACAATGTGGCGAAGTGATGTACGAAGTATTAGGCATTGCCGGGGAAAACAAGATGCAGCGCATCATGCAGACCATGCGCAGCTTTGACTTTTTTGGCACGCCTGCAGGCCTCATTATCAGTATGGATAAAGCTATGGGTATGCCCAAAGCTCTGGATATTGGTATCTACATGCAAAGTATTATGTTACTGGCCCAAGAGCATGGTTTGAATAGTTGCCCACAAGTCAGTTGAATGGTTGTTTCTCAACCCGTCAAAGAGTACCTGAAGCTTGGTGATGATCGAATGATCATGGCCGTTATCTGCCTTGGGTATATGGATGACAACGCACCCGTTAATCATATCCGCCAACAGCGGGCTGAATTAAGTGATTGCATCACATGCCATGGCTTTGAGCTTTAGCATAATCATCAGCGCTTTGATTAACCCTTATGATAATGCTGAATAGTTATAAAGGGAGCACAAAGGAAAACCCCACAGTTAAGCGGGGCTAAAATAAAGAAATCAAAAGTTGATTAATATTTATTTCTTTTCTGTTAACTCCATTCCTCCACGCAATGAGCCACCTTTTTGCCTTGACGGAAACCTATGCAGAGAAGTCACATGCTCTGTCATCAAGTCCCGTAATACCCCACCAATCCAGGCTTTACGAAGTGCCAGCTGCTGAGCATAGCGGCCATCATTACGTTCAAACGGATCCATCTTTAAATTAAATAGCAGAGAACTTTGACGGAAATAATCAAAGAAACCTTCCCTAACCTGTGAATGAACCTTCCATTGCTTCCAGCGTACAGCGGTCAACTGACTTTCATTATAACCTAAATCCTGCAATCCCAATTTCAAAAGGTCAAATAGAGGAATGAAACATGG
>OODV01000471.1 GCA_900299555.1 uncultured Endozoicomonas sp. | reverse complement strand
CATTATCAGGGTCATTAATATTCAGAATTCCGGTAAAGGTCAGAGTTGCCCCACTGTCCTCCTGAATGGCCTGTGCTTCCAGATTACTGATCCATGTTCCGGCATAGTTTTTAAAGACCAGAGTTTGTCCATAAGACAGCGGTTGTGATTTGTTCTCGTAGGCAATATATGAGTTGTAGCCGGCATTACTTTGGAAAACGACTACTTTACCATCGTAGTTAGAGTCATTCGGTAATGTAAAGTTAGCTCGCCAAGCCCCATTCCATGTAGCAACTTTGAGGGTGTTATTGGTACTAAGGTAATAGTCTGGATTGGTTCCAAAGGTGTTCCGCTCGTTGTTGGTATTGAGAACATCATCAAAAGAAGCTGGAATAACAAAGTCATCCATCGAAAGGGCAGGTATTGAATCCTGGCCAATAATTGTCGGCGTATCGTTATCACCTGATACAACCACGACAACTGTGGACTGAGAAGCAGCTCCTTCATCATCACTCATGGAATAACTGATGGTTACATTTGCCGTTTCCGCTGTTGCAAGACTGTCAAAATCAGTCCCAGGGTTAAATTCCAGCCGATTATTTATAATGCTTACCGAACCCTGACCTGAAACCGGATTACCCTGAGAATCAATGATTTGAGCAGAGTCCAGCGTAAAGTTACTGGAGTCATCCCCGGAATCAACGTCGGTATCATTGGCAAGAACATCAATTTGCAGTGACTGGTTTTCCTGACTGGAAACGGTGTCAGGCAAAGCGGTAGGAGCGTCATTAACATTCAGGACGTTGAGTTGAAAACTGCTTTCTGTTCT
The DNA here is from genome assembly GCA_900299555.1 of uncultured Endozoicomonas sp. Classification (GTDB taxonomy): domain Bacteria; phylum Pseudomonadota; class Gammaproteobacteria; order Pseudomonadales; family Endozoicomonadaceae; genus Endozoicomonas. The sequence continues at coordinate 1,595 of OODV01000471.1, read as the reverse complement.
GGCTCCCTGTGGATCAGTAGCAACAACAGTGACCGTTTCTAAGCCCGGGGCACTGTTTCCGGGATTTCCAGAAAGCTCACCAGTTGAACTATTGATGGATAGCCATTCTGGGCTACCTGCTTTCAAGGAATAAGTAAGTACATCAGTACTATCAGTATCATTAAAAGTGTTTGAAGGCAGGCTGGCAGAAAATGGTTCATCTTCCAGAGTCGTAAACTCTCTGGGCAAGCTCTCAACAGAAATAGATTTTATTAAAAGATTTCTGTCTGTTGAATAGTTTGCAGAGCTTTGCGCTCCAAACGATAAAGTAAATTCATCAAATGTTGAAGCTCTGCTATCATTTTGTAGCGTCTGATTTGTGGCACTGCCGTCAACAGTGAATTTATCAATGACCAGAGATTCTCCTGCAGTGTAACGCCCTTCAATAAGAATGTTATGAAATTGGTCGTCATCAGGTATCTGACCTGCAATAGGCAATCGGTTGTTTGTACCCGCTGTTGCAGGCTCTCCAAGGGAAATATCCATACTTCCTGAGCGCCTTATTTCCATTGATATTCTGAAGCCGCTAGCCTGAAAGGCCGTTAGCTGATCACTGGAGAAGTTATAATACATACTCGGTAAATCGTGGAAACTGTCCGTAGCATAATCCTGAATAAGCAGGGCTTCTGCTGTAGAGTTATCACCATCTATGCTAATGTATTTAAAATTCTCTCCGTAGGATTGACTGTCAATGGTCGTCAGAGTGGTCTCATGAATATCAGCAGTATCGATCTGATGGTTATCAAAGAAGTGCCAGCCATCATTTTGCATGGCACTAATATCTTTTAACTCAGATGCTTTGAAACTGATAAGACTGTCGTAAGGAATATCAAGCTGGTCAGCTATCTCAACTAAAACATCTGGAGTGTCATTACTTCCAGTCATAGTGATATTCACGACTTGATTCACAGCGCTGCCATTGCCATCGTTCACCGTGACGGTGTAGCTCTGGGTCCGGGTCTGGCCGGCGGCCAGGTAATCCAGATCCGCATCGGGAACACTGAAAGTCCAGTCCACCTGGCCGGTGCCGTCGCCGGTGGTGGTGTTGCTGACGGTGGGGGTAAAGGTGCCCAGGAAGCCGGTGGTACTGGAGGTGACGCTGACGCTCTGGGCATCGGTGAGGTCCACATCGGCGATGGTGAAGCTGCCGCTGTCGGAGAGGTTAGCCGTATTTTCACCACTGGCACCATCCCCGATTTCAGTGACCGCCCCGGTCACGTCCGTGGCCGCAGTGACGGTGGGGGTGTCGTTGGTGCCGGTCATGGTCACTGTGACCACCTGGCTGACGGTGCCGCCATTGCCATCATTCACCGTGACAGTGTAGTTCTGGGTCCGGGTCTGGCCGGCGGCCAGGTAATCCAGGTCGGCATCGGGGACACTGAAGGTCCAGTCGACCTGACCGGTGCCATCGCCGGTGGTGTTGTTGCTGACGCTGGGGGTAAAGGTGCCCAGGAAGCCGCTGGTACTGGAGGTGACGCTGACGCTCTGGGCATCGGTGAGATCCACATCGGCGATGGTGAAGCTGCCGCTGTCGGAGAGGGTAGCCGTATTTTCAC
>OODV01000315.1 GCA_900299555.1 uncultured Endozoicomonas sp. | reverse complement strand
TCAGTCCTTTGACAACAGGTTTCAGGAAAATATCAATTGGTGTGGTGAAAGACAGATAGAACGTATACTCGGCCCTGCAAAAACAAAGACTGTTTCTTCGCTGCCTCTTCAGTGACTTCAGCCCCGAGCTGACTGCCCTCAAAAACTGGTCTTTGCATTTTCAATGCCATTCGCCCGTGATATGGCAAGGAATTTCCAGACACTCTTTTGCGCTGACCTGGCATGTTGTTGTTCATATTTGAACGGTGCTGGGTAGCTATTGCTTGAGTGCTTTCTCTGACGGTTATAAAACACTTCAATATACTGAAAAATTGCCTGATAAGCCTCTTCTCGGGTCTGAAAATTTTCATGATGAATGAGTTCTGTGTGCCATACCCTTATGTGTTGACTGCGCAGTGAAACGTCAACAGATTCTGGCTGAGAGGTTAGCTACAGGGCGGGGTCGTCATATCCAGTGCTGTTTCGATCGCGGTATACAGGCTACCCGAGTCGATGTTCCCTGTGCCTGCGAGATCAAGGGCAGTGCCATGATCCACGGAGGTGCGTACGATGGGTAGGCCAAGAGTGATATTCACCGCCTGTCCGAACCCTTTGTATTTCAGCACGGGTAATCCCTGGTCGTGATACATGGCTAAAACAGCGTCAGCCTGCTGTAGCAGCTTTGGATTGAACAGGGTGTCAGCAGGTAGGGGACCAGTAAGGTTCATTCCCAGGGCTCTGCAATTTTTCAGAACGGGAATGATGGTTTCGATCTCTTCCATTCCAAGGTGACCACCTTCACCCGCATGGGGGTTCAACCCACAGACAAGAATATGAGGTGAGGGAATACCAAACTTCTCTTGTAACTCACGGTGGAGGATTTCTATAACTTGTGTCAGAGAGTACTGGGTAATCGCAGAAGAAACCTGAGACAGTGGAAGGTGGGTAGTGGCAAGAGCGACTCTCAATCCCTCTGTCGCGAGCATCATCACAACTTTTTCAGTGTGGGTCTGTTCGGCGAGAAATTCGGTATGACCACTGAAAGGAATGCCGGCATTATTAATTACTTCCTTGTTTACCGGACCTGTGACCATTCCGTCAAAAAGGCCATTTACACAGCCTTGAAGAGCCAGTGTCAGTGTATCAAGTACATACTGACCATTAGACGGGTTGATGATACCTGGTTTTGTAGGGCAGGCCATACTAACTGGTGCAACCAGCAGGGTGTTTCTTTCGGTTGGCTCACGGCTGGCCGGGTTGAAGAGCTGGAGGTTTACGGAAAGTCCCAGCTTCTTTGCACGTTGCGCCAGAAGCTCAGGATCTGCAGCGATTACCAGTTGAGTGGGTTTGGACAACTCATGGCTTTGTGATGCAAGCATCAGGCAAAGATCCGGCCCAATTCCTGCAGGCTCCCCGGCGGTGATTACCAGCCGGGGATGAGTGGGTTCGATATTGGGCGAGAGATCCATATCAGAGCTGTATCTCAACATAGGTCTGGTCACGAACTTCTCGCAGCCAAACTTGCAGCTCTTCTTCAAACTTACGGTTACTGAGCAGTTCTCTTACCTGGTTGCGACGTACCTGTGTACTGATATCGGACTGTCGTTTACCCAGAACTTCAAGAATGTGCCAGCCATAAGTGGTGCGGAATGGCTCACTGACAACTTTTTGCGGAATGATGTTCATAACGGTCTGGAATTCAGGTACCAGTACATCCGGAGATATCCAACCCATATCACCGCCATTGAGTGCGGAAGCGGTATCGTCAGAATAGGCTTTAGCCAGCTCGCTGAACTCTTCTCCTGCCTGAACCCGCTGATACAGTTTCTTGGCCTGCATTTGCGATTCAAGATTGCTGCGGATTTCGTTGGGTTTAATCAGAATATGGCGAACATGAACCTGACTCTGAACCACTTTTTCATTACCCCGGGTATCCATCAACTTGAAAATATGGAAACCTGCAGGGCTGCGAATCGGTGCCGAGGTCTGTCCTTTGGACATTTTTATTGCCTGCTCAGCAAACAGGGTTGGTAGCTGGTCAGCTTTCCGCCAGCCTAGATCTCCACCTTCCAGGGCATTCTGTCCCTTGGAGTTGGCAATCGCCAGCGCCTGAAAGTCTGCTCCTTGACGAAGCTGACTCGAAAGGTCATTGGCATGACGTTCCGCATCCTGGATCTGGTCTGGTGTCGCATTATCAGGCGTTGCAATCAAAATATGAGCCAGACGGTATTCTGTCTGCATTTGAGACAGACCTTCAGGAGAACTCAGGAAGTTATCAATTTCCTGCTCACTGACCTGAACACGCTGAGCAACCTGACGTTGACGAACACGGTTAAGAATCATTTCACGGCGAATCTCTTCACGCGCCTGGCTGAAAGAGAGGCCATCAGCTTCCAGGTTTTGCTTGAACTCTTCCAGGGTCATCTGGTTGCGTTGGGCGATGCGGGTAATGGCATCATTGAGTGCCCAGTCATCAATGCGGATTCCTCCGCGTTTGCCCATCTGGATTTGAATATTTTCCAGTATCAGTTGTTCCAGTACCTGCTTTTGCAGAATCTCTTCAGTAGGCAGCGCAATATTTCTGGAAGCAAGCTGTCGGTGAACTGCCTCAATCCGTGCATCAAGTTCACTCTGCATGATGACGTCCTGATCAATTTTGGCAACAATACGATCAAGATCTACCCGACTCTGAGCGATACCTTTCTGAGCGGCTTGAACCGCTTCGGCTGATTGCGCATAAACTCCACTACTGCTGAATGACAGCAGGCACAGGGAAGCCAGTGCAATGCGTTTCAATCCCTTCATCATCTACTTCTCATCCCCTGCGTAACCTTTAATACCTTTAAGATACTCTTTAGTTGAGCCACTGGTGAGATCCCCAAGTCCTCTCAGGACAAACTGGAGAAATATACCACTTTTACTGTTGGGGTGATCAATGTTGTCATCAACATCGACCCACTTACGCCACAGAACACGCACCTGGTAGCAGCAACTGTTATATTCGACTCCGGACAATATCTCAAGGTTCCGCTTGTTGGTTAAATCGTACTGCCAGCGCCCTATGGCTGACCAGTTATTGGAAACGGACCATGCAACAGAGAGGTCAGTCTGGCTCAGGTTGTTGTCAGTCGTCAGGTACGTACCCGGATTATCCGGGTCCTGGATATTACCGTTCTGTTCATTTTTAACATAACGATCAGCCTGCCTCAGGTAGCGATAGCCAGCGTTCATTACCCGACGATCACCGGGCTTGTACTGGTAGTAAAGACCATAGCTATCCAATTCATTATTGCTGGTATCCCACATTAGATCCTGACGGACATTCATAGTGCGGTTTATGTTATAGACCAGCTCTGATGCCAGTGGTGATACAGAGTCCTGCATATCTTCCCGCAGTCGTTCTGTCTCATCGTTTGGATCGGTATCCAGGTCTTGATCAACACCCTGATCAATACCTGCGTTCGGGCTTATCCATAGTTGACGGTCTTCAAAATAGACGATCTGGCCAATGCCAAATCGAACCCGTTCGAAGCCATCGTCTTCTATCAGTCGAGTTGTCAGACCCAGAGATAGCTGGTTGGCATCTCCCAGCCTGTCGTGTCCAGAGAAACGGCTGTCACGCCATAACGAGTGGTAGTTGAAGTTCATCAACGCCGTATCAAACACTGGATTCATCTCCTGCCCCTCGACATAAGGAGAATAGAGATACTTCATTCGGGGTTCCAGTGTGTGGGTAAATGTAGTCCCACCAATATTTGTGAAGCGATCAAAGTAGAGACCACTGTCGATGCTGAAACTGGGTACGGTGGTTTTTGGTGACTCGGTGTAATCTGCTGCGGTGAAGCTGCCATAGTACGCCTGATTCAAGTCATCAATAACATTCTGCTGGTTCAGATCAGTCAGCCGGTATTCAACGTGCTGAACCTTTACTGAGGGACGAATAAAACCATAACTCAGGTCAAACGAGTAACCTGCCCCCGTTTCCAGGTAAAGCCGCTCACCGTTTGCACTTTTAATGCCGTAGCCGGAATCGTAATTGCTCTGGTAGACGTCATCTGATGGGTTTACCAGCGTTTCATTCAGGTAATGCCAGTTGTCAGCACGAGTGAACTTGGTGTAGTCAGCGAGATAATTCAAGCTCAGGCTATCATTAGCCAGCCAGTTACCCGCCAGCTTTATTTGTGGCAACTTGTTATACGGATCATCTGCTGTCTGGTTCATGTTCTGGTATTGGTGAGCATCAAGGCTCAGCTGCCAGCTATGATTGGTATCGCCTCCCAGATAACGAGTGCCAACTCGCTGGTTGAGTGGTGAGTTGGCAGACAGGTTAAGGGCGGTGCTGAAGTCATCCAGATAATTTTTATCACTGGCTTTTGCGTAGTCTATTTCTGCAATCCAGCGACTGGTTATGTCGGTCTTATGGCGATAGTTAATTAGCCACCGGTGATCATTGTAGTAAGGGTTTTCTTTCTTCAGCTCATCTTTATCCAGTAATCCTGAGAGCCCCAGTTCTCCCTGGCTATTACCTGCGAGATAGCGGAATTCATTCTCCAGCATCAGCCCCCGTTTGCTCATATAGCGGGGCGTGAGTGTCGCATCATAGTTTGGCGCTATGTTCAGGTAGTACGGAATGGATAAGTCCAGACCGTTATCACTGCTTTGGGACAGCGTAGGGTAAAGGAATCCCGATTTTCTGCGGTCATCAATAGGAAAGGATAAATAAGGGGTATATAGGATTGGCAGCCCCTGTACACGAACCACGGCGTTTTTAGCCAGGCCCTGACCACTGTCCATATCAAGGGTCACGTTTTGTCCGGACAACTGCCAGCCTTTGTCACCTGGAGGGCAGGTGGTATAGGTGGCGTCGGCCAGCTCAAGGGTTGAATCTTCATTGCGAACGATGCGAGTCGCACTGCCACGGGCTTTCTGCTCATGCATCACATAAGCGGTGTTCTCAAGTGTTGCCCGGCCGCTGTCCAGTTGTAGATCACCCTTATCACCTACCAGAAGTACGCCTTTCTCACGGAAGCGAACATTGCCTTCGAACTGGCCATGGTTTCTGTTTTTATCCAGAGATGCCTTATCACTTTCAAATTGTCGACTGCCCTGGCGAACAATGACATTTCCTCTGAATGTGGCAACAGACGCTTTGTCATAGCTGGACTCATTAGACTCAGCGACAATAGGTGCCTTATTGACATCACCTGCATTGTCTTTACCAGGCCTTGGCGGTTCAATATAAGCACCACAGCTATAGAATGGTTCAGAGGCTCTTACTTCCGGCGGAAGGTCTTGGATAGGTTGCCAGTCTAAAAGCGCTTTCAAAGAGCGGTGCTGCTCTTTTGAGGCAGAAGCTGTGGCAGGCACATTTTTTTTCTGGGTCCTGGTTTTGGGCTTGCTTCTCTGTACTTTTTGCACTGGTATTAGTTGCGCTGTTGATGTATCACAGCTCCACTGACCATTGGTCAGTGTCTGGCAACGCCACTCAGTCTGCTGCGCTCTGGTTTCAGCTGCAATTACATTAGAGGCTGGCTGGCTGGCCAGAATGCTGGCAGCAATGGCTAATGTGAGGGTTCTGGGGGTAAACGGTAAATGATGCAGATGCATGTCCATAAGCTCAGCAATCCTGGGGCAACGTTCTTATTTGGCGAATCGGGGCAAGCAAAGGCTGCGTTAAAATAAAGGTGTTCTGTTGTTTATTTGAAGCCACGAAAAGTGCACTGTTAACTTTCTCCATGGGCATAGGAGAGGCAGAGCAGAATAGCCCGCGATAGCTGGACTTGAAACTCGTAGTGTTTTCTGCTCGATTAATGAAGCGGCTTTTCATGAAAATAAACTTGCTCGTTCTACGGGCTTTTTGTCGACATACAAACCGTTTGCGGGCCAATTTAATTACCGGTGGAGAAGGGCTTTTTTGGCCGGTTACCCACCACTCAGTAGAGTGATACAGCAGAAAGGTTTAAACCTTGCAACATGCAAACTGGATCAGAATCGGAACATTCTATATGCATTTGCACTGGAAATGCAGTTTTAAATCCATTGAGAACTTTGAACACGACAGCCTGAAATGTCAAATATCCCGGGATTATATGCTGCCCAATCGTGATGATTGCAGGGAAATGAAAGTCATTGGAAGCTCCAATAGGCCAGAATAACTCTCTGTGATAGTCTTGAGTATTGATCTGACATTATTGCTTAACAGGAAGCAAACGCGTTGGCCACCACAATTTCAGAGCTTCAGACCTCACCTGAACATGCTCAGCGCCGGGAACAACTTGCACAATGGGTTGTCTCAGTTCTATCGGATGGAAATGACCTCTCTTTTGATAAAGACCTTTCTTTTGGTAATGAGGGTTCCGGTGAGGGCATTTCAATGCCTTTACAGGCGATTGGTAGTGATGCCGGGTTTCGAAAGTATTACCGGGTTCAGACTCCCCAGAGAACGTTGGTTGCAGTCGATGCACCACCGGCAACAGAAGATACGCATACCTTTGTTGATATAGCCCGTCGCTGGAGAGCCGGGGGTGTTCATGTCCCTGAGGTCTTTGCTGTCGATTTCGAATGTGGCTTTATGCTTCAGGAAGATTTGGGTGATACGCCAATGCAGGCTTTGCTGCATAACACTTCAGCAGACCAGTACTATCCTGAACTGTTGGATACATTGCTGGTTGTTCAGAAGCAGGCGTCTGAAAACCTGCCTCCTTATGATGAAACGTTAATGCGTTTTGAGCTATCTCTATACCCTCAGTGGTTTCTCGGGGAGCTGTTGGGCTTTGAAACAGAGGATTCAGAAATAACCGGCCAATTGTCCGAACTCTTTTCCGTTCTGGTTTCAACCATGCTTGAGCAGCCCCGGGGTACTGTTCACCGGGACTATCATTCCCGGAATTTGATGTTCACGCCTGACAGTATTGTCGGTGTGATTGACTTTCAGGGAGCTCTCCATGGCCCGCTGCTTTATGATGTGGCTTCCTTATTAAAGGACTGCTATATCTCCTGGCCTCAAGAAAAAATTGACCAGTGGTTTTCTGCGTTTATGACGCACCACCCGATATTGGCTGATTATGATTTAGAACAGTTAACAACCTGGTTTGACTTGGCGGGCCTGCAGCGTCACCTGAAATGTCTGGGGATTTTTTCCAGATTGTGGCTTCGTGATGGGAAGCCAGGTTACCTCAAGGATATTCCAAGAACATTTGATTACGTACTGTCTGTTTGTCAGCGATACCCTCAGTTCGAAGAGTATGCGCTTTGGTTGCAGGAACATGTCAAACCGATCATGAATGAAAGGCTTAAGCATGTACTGGAGGATGCCAGCCTATGAAGGCCATGATTCTAGCGGCGGGTTATGGCAAAAGACTCAGGCCCATTACCTTGTCCACTCCCAAACCTTTGGTGCTGGTAGCGGGTAAACCATTGATTACCTATCATATTGAACGCTTGGCGCAGGCTGGCTTTCATGAGCTGGTTATTAACCACGGTTGGTTGGGTGAAAAGATTGAGCAGGCACTTGGCAGTGGTTCAAACTGGGGGGTTAATATTCAATACTCCCCTGAAGGTGAACCGCTGGAAACTGGTGGGGGGATCGTTCAGGCTTTACCTATGCTGGGTGATATGCCTTTTATCGTGATGAACGGGGATGTTTATACCGACGTAGAGTTGGGCTCCTTAAGATTACCTGAAGGCATGCTGGCTCATCTGGTGATGGTGGATAACCCCGATTTTCACCCAGATGGTGATTTTTGTCTGAGAGATGGCCATTTGTTTGAAAAGGATAAAATGCCTTCCGGTCAGAGTTTAACATTCAGTGGTATCAGTGTTCTGTCTCCACGTTTGTTTGATGGGTGTCAGGTAGGAGCGTCTTTTGCTCTGGCCCCTTTATTGATTCGTGCCATGAAACAGGACAAGGTTAGTGGCCAGTACCATAAGGGTTTCTGGACTGATGCTGGATCTATAGTACGACTGGAAGCACTGGAGTGCTATCTTAAACAGGAGCTTCAAGAGCATCTCCAGGATCAAAACCAAAACAATCTTCAAGATCAGAGCAGGACTTCATGACCGCAATAGTAATTGGCGCATTGGTTGGGTTCATGACCGGGGGGCCATTTGGCGCTATTTTAGGAGCGTTTGTTGGTTCCTGGATTAGTCGCACGTACCTGGGTGGACGGGGGGCAGCAGGTTTTGGTGCTTCTGCCGCTTCTCGTCAAAAAGCGCAGACTGCTTTCTTCCGGGCAACCTTTCTGGTGATGGGGCGGGTTGCCAAAGCCGATGGGCGGGTGAGTGAATATGAGATAGAGACGGCTCGAGCTATTATGCACAACATGCGCCTCTCGGAAGATCAGCGCAGGATGGCTATTGATTTGTTTAATGAAGGGAAGAAGCCATCTTCCGATATTGAAGGAGCACTCGGGGCGTTTCGTGAAGTTGCTGGTGCCAGCACATTGATTCCCATGTTTCTGGAAATTCAACTCTCGGCAGCGTATGCGGATGGAGGGCTTAGCCCTGCAGAACAAGCTGTATTCAAGCAGGTCTGCAGTATTCTGGGGGTGGGGAACTTTGCCTTTGACCAGATTCATAAACGGTTCATTGCCCAAAGAGAATATTATCAACAAGGTGGGTACCATTCTGGAGCTGGGGGTAGCAGCAGGGCCTCATCAGGAATGGATCTGAAAAGAGCCTATGATGTTCTGGGTGTTTCAGAGAGCGCTTCAGATACTGAAGTAAAGAAGGCTTACCGAAAGCTGATGAGTGAACATCACCCCGATAAGCTGGTTGCTAAAGGTCTCCCGGAAGAGATGATGGAGGTGGCCAAGGAGAAAACGCAGGAAATTCAGGGGGCTTATGATCAGGTTCGAGGAGCCAGAAAGAAAGGTTAAGAGTCTGTCGGATTTAACCAGCCGTAGCGAGGAAAGTCCCGTTTGAACCAGTTTTGTACAGATGTTAGGCGAATATCGGGGCTGTTCAGCAAAAAGTAGCGTAAAAATTGCCAGATTTGGCTTTTTTGCGATCGGTCAGTGGTAAGTCTGACAGGCTCTCAGGGAACTTTTTCAGGATTTGATTGACTAATTGATCAACTAGGTCATTCTGTCGATTTTTTTCCTGGAGGCCAGAGCTGTGATCTATTCCAAGCGCAAGCAGTTTATGTACTGGTACGTTCCTGCAGCTACCAGGGTGGATCTTGAGTCCAATAGACAGGTAGTTTATTGCTTCTCCGAGTTGCGAAGAAAGGTCAGATCTGCACTGAGAAGAAAAAAGAAATACCTTATCTTCAAAGAGATTAATGGGCTTTCTACCTCCATCGTTGAGAGAGCTGTGCATCCGTCTGCTTGATGCACTTCCCTTCTTTCAATTCGTTTTCCGTAGTGCGTATCAAGCATACCTTATCTTTTTCGTATTTGTTCTCTGTATTAAGCGTGATAACAGGCTGCTACACCTGACTTAAATGCCATTGCTCTGAAAATGTGCTTTCAATTGATTGTTATTGTTCACGAGTGACTATACTCCTGCTGTTCTAGTCGGCTAGCTAAGCTGGCTACTTTCTTCGGGAGGTTATCCACCAGTTCAATGCACAGCTTCTCCAGAAAAAAAATCCCCAGTGTCGTTTCCCCCATTAATACTAACTGGCGTGTTGATGAATCGCGCAGAACATACAATATTCAATACTGGAGTCAGGGGTATTTTGATATCAATGATGACGGTGAGGCCGTTTTTTCCTCTCCGGAAAAGCAAATAGCGGTGGGGTTCAATGACATAATCAAAGCGCTGTTGAATCAAGGGGCTTCACTGCCGGTATTGGTTCGATTTCCCGAGATTCTTTGTCATAGAGTTCATACGTTGTGCCAGGCCTTCAACCAGGCAATCAGCGACCATGAGTACAGTAATCGCTACCTGGCTGTTTATCCGTTAAAAGTAAATCCTCAGCGAAGTGTTGTTGAAACCCTCATAAGAAGCCAATCGTTGCTGGCTGATAAGCAGCTGGGTCTGGAGGCTGGTAGCAAACCGGAGCTAATGGCTGCGCTGGCTTTGGCCAAACAAACCAGTGCTGTCATTGTATGTAATGGCTACAAGGATCGGGAGTATATTCGTCAGGCGCTTATTGGTGAAAAGCTGGGGTGTCAGGTATACATTGTTCTGGAAAAGTTCACAGAGCTGGAGCTGGTACTGTCCGAAGCAAAAGCGCTCGGCGTTATTCCCAGGCTTGGGTTAAGGGCGCGTCTTACTTCAAAAATAAAAGGCCGGTGGTATTCAAGCGGAGGTGAGGGCTCAAAGTTTGGGCTGACCACTGCACAAATTTTGAGTGTTATTGCCCGGCTGAGAGAGTCCAGTCAGCTGTCCTGCCTACAACTATTGCACTTTCATCTGGGTTCTCAGATTACCAACATCCGAGATGCCAGCCTGGGCATCAGTGAGTGTGGACGTATTTATGTAGAACTCTTTCGGATGGGTGTATCAATTCAGTGGATAGATATTGGTGGCGGACTTGCTGTGGACTATGAAGGGACTCGTAGTCAGAGCCAATGCTCAATGAATTACAGCCTCTGTGAATACGCTAACAGCGTTGTTTCCATAATAGGTAGCCTATGTCGTCAATATCAGGTTCCGGAACCTGGCATTATTTCTGAATCTGGCCGAAATCTGACAGCGCATCATGCTGTTCTGATTACCAATGTGGTGAGTGTAGAAAGCTGTCAGAGCGTATTATCTAAGCAGTATCCTGAACAGCCTTCAGATGAAAGTACCTATCAGTTTCATAATCTCTGGGCATCCTGGTTAGAGTTGTCAGAACCGAATTGTCACCGGGCGCTTGTCGAGATTTATCATGATACACAACGAAATCTTGCTGAGATTCATACTGGCTTTGAGGCTGGAGTCGTTCGTCTTGAAGAAAAAGCCTGGGCTGAAAAAATCAACGTGTGTATATGCCATCGATTGATGAAACGGCTTGGTTATAAAAATCGGGCTCATCGGGATTTGATTGATGATCTGAGTGAGAAGCTTGCTGATCGTTTTTATCTGAATTTTTCACTGTTTCAGTCATTACCTGATGTTTGGGGGGTTAAACAGGTATTTCCGGTATTGCCTTTATCCCAGCTTGATAAGCCGCTGACCCGCCGTGCTTTTATGCTTGATATTACCTGTGACTCGGACGGTATTATGAGTCAGTATGTCGATGGTCAAGGGATTGAGAGTACTTTGCCTGTACCGGCATGGACGTCAGATGATCCATATTATATGGGGATTTTCCTGGTAGGGGCTTATCAGGAAATTCTTGGTGATATGCATAACCTTTTTGGAGATACTGATTCAGCTTCTGTGGAAATCATGTCAAACGGAAATATAGAAATCAGTGAGTTCTATAAGGGCAATAGTGTTGAAGATGTGATGCGGTATGTTGATTTGAAACCTGACCATTTTTTTCAGGCCTATCGGCAAATGGCTTTTGAACATCTTGAAGAGGAGCCGCGCTCTGCTGCATTGGCTGAGCTGGAATCAGCACTTAAAGGTTATACCTACCTTACAGAGCCTCTGGCAGATCAAAAAAGATTTATAAAGAAAAAATAAGGAGTAATGAAGTGACAACGCTGGAAAAAAAGGCAGATTACTCACTCTATTCCAATGCTTTTGGTTTCCTGAGACAGCCACTTGATTTTGATCCGGTCAACAGTGATGCACAGTGGATCATAACAGGGGTTCCTTTTGATCTGGCAACCACCGGTCGAAGCGGTAGCCGCTTCGGGCCTGAAGCCATTCGCAAAGCATCGATAAATCTGGCCTGGGAGTCGCAACGTTGGCCATGGAGTTTCAAGTTAAGCAATTATTTGTCCATAGTTGATTGTGGTGACCTGGTTTTTGAGGCAGGTAATGCCAGTGATCTGTGTGAGTCATTGGAGCAGCATGCTGAGGCTGTACTAGCCGTGGGTAAAAAGATGCTTACGCTGGGAGGGGATCATTTCATTACATTGCCGCTACTTCGCGCTCACGCAAGACAGTTTGGCCCCCTGTCACTTATTCATTTTGATGCTCACACGGATGACTACGATCAAGGGGGGGCATTTGACCATGGCACAATGTTTTATCATGCCATTCAGGAAGGACTGATAGATCCTGAGACTTCAGTTCAAATTGGCATACGTACTCACCATGATCAGGAAAATACCCCGTTCCAAGTGTTCGATGCAGGTTACGTTAATGAAGCTCCAGTAACGGAGATTATTGATCGTATTCATACGACGGTTGCCCATCGGTCTGCTTATCTGACGTTTGACATTGACTGTCTGGACCCCGCGTATGCACCGGGAACAGGAACACCAGTGTGCGGTGGCTTGACATCAGACCGGGCATTACAGCTGGTTCGCGGGCTGCAAGGGCTTGATATTGTTGGAATGGATGTGGTTGAGGTTGCGCCTGCTTATGATAGTGCTGATATTACTGCACTGGCAGCAGCAACTGTGGCACTGGACATGCTCTATGTTCAGGCTGCCAGTATAACTGATCGATAAGTGTTGATGGCGAAGAAAATAGAAAGGAGCTTTTACGGTGCAAAATCTGTTTCAACGGTGTTTTTTGAGTATTCTGGTTGCCCTTGGGGTTGTGGGTTCAGCGGGTGCAACTGACCTCTATGACGAGGCTTGGGAGAGGATTGATAATGGTGCTCTGCTGATCGACGTCCGAACACCAGCGGAATATGCAGAGGGGCATCTTGCAGGGGCTATTAATATCCCTTATCAGGATATTGTTAATGGGATTGCACAGAAAAACATCACTTTGGATGCAGATATTGTGCTTTATTGCCGCAGTGGTAACCGCAGTGGTAAGGCTCAAAAGTCACTGGCGGATTTTGGTTATCAAAACGCATTGAATGCAGGGGCGTACGAACAACTTCTGGAGAGGAAGCCCCAACCTTAAGCAGGGGCTGCTAGCTCTTGGCTATTTCGAAATATTGAAAGGGTGAGTTAGAGGCTCTTCATTTTACCGCCATCAACCACTGTGTTGGTTCCGGTGATGTAACTGGCAGCATCAGAAAGCAGGAACGCAGCAGCATTGGCAAACTCTTCCGGTTTACCATAGCGCCCCATAGGGATAGCAGATTCTGCTGCTTTTCGAACTTTACCCGGGCTGGTATCAGAACGCTTTGCCAGAAAAAGATTTAGCGCTTTGATTCGATCCGTATTAATTGAGCCCGGAATCAGGTTGTTAATTCTGATGTTGTATTGCGCCAGATCGGTTGCCAGTGTTTTTACCAGGCTATTGACGCCTGAGCGCATGACATTACTCATAACCAGAATATCGATTGGCTCTTTCAAGGCAGAAGATGTCAGCGTAAGAATGCTGCCGCCGTTTACTTTCAGGGCTGGCAGAGTGGCTCTAATCAAACGCACGGCACTCATGAGTGTCAACTCAAAGGCAGACTGCCAGGCCTGATCGTCAAACTCCTCAAAGAAACCCGGTGCCGGGCCGCCAGTATTGATCACTAAGCCATCGATATGGCCAAAGTCATTTTGGGTCTCTTCTACCCATTGTGTTATAGAGTCTTCATCCCGGGCATCAAATACATAACCCCGGATTTCAGCCGCAGTTTCTTCGCTGATTGTTGCCGCTGCTTTGGCTATATTTTCCGGACTACGGCTGGCAATAGAAACTTTCGCCCCTTCTTCTGCCAGCTTTTTTGCGATGGCATAGCCGAGTCCTGAGCTGGCACCGGCAACCATGAAGACTTTGTTTTGAACGCCAAGATCCATACGATGACACTCCTCTCTGCTTATTGCTTTTGTTGTGAAAAATATTTTGCTTCATTTTTTTGATTCTTGAGGATGGCGCAAAATATTTTTCTTTCCCTAGGTTCGGTTGATATAAGGTTCCTTTCTCAGCTCAAGCCCTTCCGGCGGGGTGCGCAGCCTGATTCGAAAAGCCGCCTTCCAGCTTCGTTAAGCTGGTTTGATGTAGAACTACTACACCTGCAACAGCTCGCCTTGTAGAATACGGCTTTTCGAATCACTGAGTTTGGAGCTTTATATCAACAGAATCTATGGGCATTGGTGAAAATCTCAGGGTTTGTGAGGGCGGGCAAGGTACTCAGTGGACTGCATCTCCTGCAGACGACTCAGTGTTCTCTGAAACTCAAATGACAGAGTACCACTTGCATAGAGCGCTTCAAGGTGAACTTCGCTGGATACGATAAGTTTTACACCCCGATCATAGAACTCATCAATCAGGTTTATAAAACGGCGGGCCTGATCATTCCGGTTAGCATCAAACTGAGGAACCGCTTGAAGAATGACTGAGTGGTACAAACGAGCTAGCTCAATGTAATCGTTCTGGCTACGGGGTCCATCACATAGGTCGGTAAAGGTAAACCAAGCTACATCGTTACACAGCTTCACGCTATGAATGGGGCGCCCCGAAATTTCAATGCTTTGATAGGTTTCAATATGATTCGGGTCGGGGGCCAGGTCAGAAAAGACCTGATTCAGCTTTTCATGGTTCTCGTCATTGAGAGGCCAGTAAAAGGTTTCCGCTTTCTCAAGCAGTCGAAGGCGGTAGTCGGTACCTCCATCTACATTGACGACGAGCGTGTGTTTTTTGATCAGTTCAATAGCAGGAAGGAATCGAGCCCTTTGCAGGCCATCTTTATAGAGAAGGTCTGGATCAACATTGGATGTAGCAACCAGTGTAACGCCACGGTGGAATAACTGTTCCATTAAACCGCCGAGAATCATGGCATCTGTGATATCAGAAACAAAGAATTCATCAAAACAGATGATCCTTGCCTCTTTGGCAAGGCGATCCGCAACAATGGATAGCGGGTTTTTCTGCCCCTCCAGTGTCTTCAGCTCTTCATGCACCCGTCGCATAAAGTGATGAAAGTGCATGCGGAGTTTGTCCTGAAAGGGCAGGCAATTATAAAAGGTATCCATCAGCCAGGTTTTGCCCCGGCCGACTCCCCCCCAGAAGTAGAGGCCGCGTACTGGCTCCATGGGCTTGCCCAAAGCGCCTTTAATCGCTTTAAGGAATGACTTTCTGGGTGGTTGGACCAGCTCTTCAAACAGGCTTTGCAAGTGCTTTACTGCTTCGGCC
Source organism: uncultured Endozoicomonas sp. (assembly GCA_900299555.1). Lineage (GTDB taxonomy): Bacteria > Pseudomonadota > Gammaproteobacteria > Pseudomonadales > Endozoicomonadaceae > Endozoicomonas. The sequence goes on along the minus strand of OODV01000315.1, from coordinate 2,399 downwards.
TGTGCCGGATCCTTGCTAAAGCCATTTTGGGTTATATTCCTGTGATAACAAGCTTGCGGAGTCATAATAAAATACTGATGGATAAAAGCTCGCTGCTTATTGTTTTCATATTTGCCAAAGGTGTCTAACTATGCGTTGAACTTTAAAGGCATTGGCAATTGTAGCCTTTAGGTTATTCCTGCGTTCTTGCGCCTGGCCACTAATACTCGGGTTTAAGCTGAGCCAGCAACCTTATGTCAACAGGGCCTGGGTGGCAAGGTTTGCATTCAAGAAACAGAATCTACAGCCATGGGTTAAGTAGTACTTTACCGATCATCTCGCCGTTTTCAACCAGACGGTGAGCTTCCTGAATCTCGCTCAAGGGAAGGTTGCTGCGATGGGAACTGAGATCTTTCCTGTGGCCAGCTGCTCAAGTTAGGCCGCTTCGCGGCGACTTTAGCTCAGATACCACTGGTGTTTTTTTACATTATTTAGCAATAATTTTTTTTGGAGGGGGGAAGGGAGTGCGGAAATCCTTGCTCAGATCCCACACCTTTACGGTCTTGTCTGAAGAGCAGGACGCCAGCCGCCCATCGGCCAAGGGCGTGACTGAATTCACCCGGTGGGTGTGCCCGTTCAGTGTTGCCACGCATTGCTGCCCGTCGGGCTTGCTCAGATCCCACACCTTTACGGTCTTGTCTGAAGAGCAGGACGCCAGCCGCCCATCGGCCAAGGGCGTGACTGAATTCACCCGGTGGGTGTGCCCGTTCAGTGTTGCCACGCATTGCTGCCCGTCGGGCTTGCTCAGATCCCACACCTTTACGGTATTGTCACCAGAGCCGGACGCCAGCCGCCCATCGGCCAAGGGCGTGACTGAATTCACAAAGTGGGTATGCCCGTTCAGTGTTGCCACGCATTGCTGCTGGGTATTACTGCCCAGAGAAGTCAGGTATTTATTGCTTTCGACTCGATGATAAGCAAGCCGTGACAAAGGGTCATTAATTTCAAGGTTTGGAACAGGAGGTATAGCCCTGTGTTCAATGTTTTTTCTATACGTTTCAACAGCAGTGCCAAAATATCGACCGGATATGATTTTCAGTTTTTCTTCTGTGTTAAAAATTTTGGAAAGTCGCCTGTTTGTTAACGCCAAGCGTCCAATATCATCCAAAGGCAGGTCTTTAGCAACCCTAAGCAATAGCTCATCGGGCAAAGCCATTAAAGGCGATACCTCTTCCTGGGGAACAACCGACCCCCCCTCGGCAGTCTTTTCTCCTGCCTGGTTGCCAGACGAGTTTTCTGGCGAGAAGCCGTGAGAGGAAGTGGTATATTGAGTGGTAGTGTAATTTACATTCATACAGTGTATGACCGATCAACTGCACTATTGGTTCATTCCAAGAAATGCATTAAATAGCCTGTATCACTCTGCTCCAATAAAGGGTAAAGCCCTATTCGCCTTCCAACCCGACTGAAAACACTGTTTCAAAAGAACAACTCATGGTGGCGGTTCTTCGAGAAATACAAACAGCGTATGCGCTCCGCCATCACTGATAACGTCATCAAGATGCTCAGCTGCGGGATGACCATTTGGGGCTATGCGGTGTTCGAGTGCAGCAACACAGAATGTAGCCATCAGAAGACAATCTGTTTCAGTTGTAAAAGCCGGTTCTGCCCAACCTGCGGCAAGAAACTCACCGATCAATGGATAGAACAACAGAAAACCATTCTGCCGGATACCCAATGGCAACACATCACTTTCACCATGCCCGCAGAACTCTGGGAGTTGTTCCGATATAACCGCAGCCTGTTAGGCAGCCTGAGTGGACTGGCGGCAAAAATCATTCTGAAAGTGGCGGGTAAAAAGGGAATACGACCTGGGATCTTTACAGCCCTGCATACCTTTGGACGGGACCTGAAATGGAATGTGCATGTTCATCTGTCAGTGACCGTCGGTGCTCAGCTTTAGAGCTTCACTGGTACATTCGATTTAATTTTTATATGAGTTAAACCAACCGTCACACATAATAAATCCAGGCGGTTGTGATGTACTCTTTAGAACAAACAAAAATATTAAAAGAACTTTCGTTCTATATTACTTTCCTTACCAGAGCTGTTTCTGCGAAAGCTGCACCAGTGTTTTGCGAATTGCTCATTGGTAGCATGCTCTCCGGTGAGGGGTTCCTGACTCAGGCTCTGCTTGCCATCCAGTACGATAAAGTCTGGAGCAGCTATCATCATTGGGTTGCCTTCGGGTGCTGGCGTTGGCGAAATCTTGCTCATCAACTGACACTGTTAGTCAGTTCCAAAGCACCTGAAGAGGAACCGGTTCCCGTTATTCTCGATGACCTGATCCTTGAGCGTTGTTCAGAGAACGCGCCTGCCTGTCGCATCCACCGACAGCACAGCCAGAAAAAGAACCGTGC
>OODV01000072.1 GCA_900299555.1 uncultured Endozoicomonas sp. | reverse complement strand
GTGTGAGCCCTTTGAGTTTGCCACTCCAGGGAGGAGGGATCAGGCGGAACTTCCCATCATCCCGCTCGATCCTTGGTACGCGTGCATGAAGATAACATTCATGTTGAAAGAAGTTCATATGCCGCCATTCTTTCTGAAAGGTATCGTATGCTGGGTACTCCTTGCCAGAAGGATCATCCTCACTGTTATCTTTGAAGGTTGCCCCTCGCTGAAAGTTAAGAAAAATATCCAATCTGGATTGTTCAGTATTGAACTCAATTGACTCAATGTACCAGGGATAACTGATTCCAAGGGCATTCTGAAACAATTCTTCCATGAGTGTCTTCAGGCCTGTGATGTCATGCAGAGTATTGGATTAAGAATACAGCGTTACCCACTCACTTTTCAAAAGAGCCAGTCTTATTATCAATAAATACGGATTCACATATCCATTTTATTTTTCAGAAAAATAAATAATACGAGATTTAACAATAAAAACTGCTTGATAAACCACTATTAAAAACCAACAAAATATTAATGAAAAAATAATATTTAGATATAAATTGTAAAATGACTAACTTCTTTACCAGCATCAAGATCAAACCACTGAAAATTTCTAGTTAATTGGCTAGTCAATAACTGACTAACCAATTACCCGTATTTATCTGATGCCTGACTTTTAAATTCAAAATTAAAGGAAAACTCAATAATGTTTTCAATATAAACAGGACAAGTCCCAACTCAATATAATGCAGGATTCTCACCTGCGGCACCTCAACAAAATAATGCAAGCGACAAAGGTCAAACTATCACCGCTGTAAGTGGACAGCCTATTGTTGGAAGTTCCTCTTCGAAATCCAGTTCATTAGGTTCTTTCTCTTTCTCCTCACTGTTAAACACTCCCACTTTAGCAATTGGTTTACTTTATTTAGCTGACCAAGCATTTGCAATAGGAAACCAAACAAATGGAACTGATACCGAAAAAGCTCAAGAAGGCGGTGGTTTACCGGGATGGGCAACAGCTGTGATTGTTGGGGGGCTTCTAACTGCTGCAGGGGTAGGTCTATGTGCGTATAAAAACAAAGAAAAGTTTTGCCCTACAGAACAGCAACAAGTACCTAATGAACCACCTATCGGGGGGGCTAAAGAGCTGGAAGATATGGGATCAACAGGTGAGGCTAAAGCAGCGACAGAAAAACCTGGAGCTTCTAACCCATTACTGGATACTGCTGCCCCCCCAGAGCATCAGCAGTCGGAAGCTCCTGATGTGATGACAACTACAGGAGGTGATTCTCCCCCCAAAGAGCTATTATCTTCGGAACAAGCAGCCACAGCTAATGCTTAATTATTTTAATTCTTCCAGATAAATCAGCCCAAAATCAGCAAATGCAACAATCAGGTACACATATCCTCTTTTTTCCTGAATTTGGTCTGTGAAGAAATCACAGACTTGATGTTTTTTCAAAAATAATTTTGCTGTTTATAGTAGATTCCTAATCTTACTAGATAAAAATATTACCAGACGAATTAAAAATAAAACGTTGTCAACCATTAAGTCATTGTTCTGAAATTCTCCAGAGGCTATAGTAACCCTAATAACCGAGCATTCAGGGAAGCTATGAAAGAATCCGATTTCATCGCCCTCGACCAGAAAATCAACTATCTGGTTGCTCTTTGCCAGAAGTTGACCTCTGAAAACCGGCAACTTCGGCAACAGGAGCAGTCCTGGAGAGCTGAGAAAGCAAAGTTGATGGAAAAAAATGACGTTGCACGCAATAAAGTAGAAGCGATGATTCAGCGTCTCAGGTCTCTGGAGCATGAGTCATGACGGATAAATCGTCAGTCACATCTGTCCATATTCTGGACAAGGAGTACCGTGTCGCCTGCCCCAGAGACAATCAGGACGCACTGCACACAGCTGCACGCTATCTGAATGAAAAAATGCACGAGATCCGCTCTACCGGCAAAGTGGTTGGTATTGAGCGTATTGCCGTGATGGCAGCCCTTAACATTAGCTATGAACTGATGCAGAGCCGTCGTCAGAATGAAGATGAAAAGCTGGACACTCAGGAACATATTGACCAACTGCTGGGTAAACTGGATCAGGCGCTGGCAGCCGTTGAACGTTGAACTGATAACCTTTTGTGATTTTCACGAAAACTGATAGCTGAAAAAACTTGCAGACATCTTCTCAATTGTCGATATAATGCCGTTGAAACCTCCCTGGCCTGTTCGCCAGTCACCATACGTCCCGAGCCGATAATACTACCCAGGGGGCTCCTGGCAGGTGCTGGAGTGCAGGTCCGCCTCGTAGCGGAAAGCCCGATTCACCTCAGCAGCCTCCACCGTGACCGTTACGGCCACGGGCAAACGTGGCAGCGGCAGGGTGGGGAGGTTTCATTCACTTGCTACATATCGCATACATCCTCATTTAATTCTTATATTTCAACAGATTGCATTACCATCAAGGGAATTTTCGCCCTTTTTACTTAACTGTACATACGTACCTTTTTAAAACATTCAAAACCCGATATTTCAATTTCAAAGACCGCTGAAAGACCGCTGGACTTTTAATGGTGCAATATTCCAATTTGGTCACGGCAGTCTATACTGGAAGCAACAAAATAAATATCAATTAAAAATAATCATCAATTAAAAAGGAAGATAATAATGGCTAATATAAAGCCGGTGTTTCTGACTGATGCAATGATTAGAAAGCTGAAGCGTCCTAATAGGCAGTTAGAAGAGATTCGTGACACCAGCACCTTAATACTTCGGAATTTTCCTGACGGGGCAAAGGTATTTGCGTGGCGCTTTATCGACCATCACTCTGGCGGAAAAAAACAGCGAATTGATTACGGTAGTTATCCGGCTATCTCTCTGGAACAGGCTCGACATATTCATGGATTGATGACTGCTGCCAGAAAGGATGGCAAGGACATAATGAGTAATTCCGTCAAGGTAGGCCGCTTCGCGGCGACTTTTAGCCCGTGCATAATGGAGGGCTTTCAG
>OODV01000218.1 GCA_900299555.1 uncultured Endozoicomonas sp. | reverse complement strand
CTCAATATCTGTCTGAAGTCCTCGCGGGGTGCGGGGTTTCATGATTTTTCCCTGGTCTATAGACCCTCTCTCTACCTGATTACCACTTGATTCAACCTGTATAGATATAGGTGCTTATAGTACTTTATTGACTTGCCATTCATAGGCTTCGGTATTGTTATGTCTATGTGATCAGGAAGTCTTGAGAGAGCGCCTTAGTCTATGTTGTTAACAACTGTAATGAGCTTTTTCGGATATATAGGGTATGGAAAAAACGATTTTGGTCACAGGTGGAGCAGGGTTTATAGGTTCTGCACTAGCGCGGCACTTAATCTCCACTACAAAAAATAAAGTTATTGTTGTCGATAAACTTACTTATGCGGGAAACTTGGAGTCGTTAAAAATAGTGGCAGGCAGCGACCGCTTCCATTTTGTCAAAGCAGATGTCTGTGATGTAGAAAGCATGTGTCAAACATTTGAAAAATTCCAACCCGATTTTGTAATGCATTTGGCTGCGGAAAGTCATGTAGATCGTTCCATTGTTGGTCCGGCTGAATTTATTCAAACTAATATTGTCGGCACAAGTACTCTATTGGAAGTAGCTCGTGAATATTGGAATAAACTTAATGCTGAAAAAAAAATAGCATTTAGATTCCACCATGTTTCTACTGACGAAGTTTATGGGGATCTGGAGGGGGCTAGCGATTTATTCACCGAAATAACCCCCTATGCACCAAGTTCACCCTATTCGGCCAGCAAAGCTGGTTCAGATCATCTGGTAAGAGCATGGTTCCGTACCTATGGTCTACCCGTTATTGTTACCAACTGCTCAAACAACTACGGCCCTTTTCATTTTCCGGAAAAGTTAATACCGCTTGTAATTTTAAACGCGCTGGAGGGTAAAGCCTTGCCAGTTTATGGTAAGGGCGAACAAATTCGTGACTGGCTCTATGTGGAAGATCATGCAAGAGCGCTTTACCAGGTGGTCACAGAAGGTGTAGTGGGTGAAACCTATAATATTGGTGGCCATAACGAAAAAAAGAATATTGAAGTAGTCAAAGCTATCTGCTCATTATTGGAAGAGCTTGCACCGAATAAACCGGAGGGGGTTGCTTTTTATGAAGACCTGATTACTTTTGTCACAGATCGCCCAGGTCATGACCTTCGTTATGCTATAGATGCCAGCAAAATTGAGTGTAAATTGGGCTGGAAGCCTCAGGAAAGCTTTGAAACAGGTCTTCGAAAAACGGTGCAATGGTATTTGAGAAACAGTGAATGGTGCCAGCATGTTCAGGATGGCAGTTACCAAGGGGAACGACTGGGCTTAATTCAGGAATAAAGTTATGAAAGGAATTATACTAGCTGGCGGCAGTGGAACACGGTTGCACCCAATTACCAAAGGGGTTTCCAAGCAGCTTCTTCCGGTTTATGACAAACCAATGATCTACTATCCTCTCTCAGTACTCATGCTGGCAGGTATTCAGGATATTCTGATTATTACAACCCCTGAAGATCAGGTTCATTTTTTTAACGTGCTGGGTGATGGAAGCCAGTTTGGTATCAACTTGAGTTATGCTATTCAGGCTGAGCCAAGAGGTTTGGCCCAGGCTTTTACTATCGGTCGGAGCTTCATCGGCAATGATCGGGTTGCCTTGGTGCTGGGAGACAATATTTTTTACGGGCAGGGCTTTACACCTAAGTTGCAGGAAGCTGCAGCTAGAGAACAGGGTGCTACCATTTTTGGCTACCGTGTGGGCGACCCGGAGCGATTTGGGGTTGTTGCGCTTGATGAGCACGGTAAAGCCACTTCCATTGAAGAAAAGCCCCAAAAACCCAAGTCTCACTATGCAGTAACAGGATTGTATTTTTACGATAATAATGTCGTTAATTTTGCCAGGGAAATAAAACCATCTGAGCGGGGAGAGCTTGAAATTACAGATTTAAATCGTGTCTATATGAAACACAATCAACTCCACGTGGAGCTATTGGGTCGTGGTTTTGCTTGGCTAGATACCGGCACGCATGATGCCCTTCTGGAAGCCGGCCATTTTGTTCAGACTATTGAGCACCGCCAAGGCATGAAAGTAGCCTGTTTAGAGGAAATTGCTTTCAACAATAACTGGCTTACGCTCAATGATATTGAATATAAAGGCAAAACCTTGATTAAAACCAGTTATGGCCAATACCTACAGAGACTGGCTTTTGAAGCAAGGCAGGACTCCTGATTATGGATCCAGTGCTTATTCATTTTAAAGAGATGTCTGATGGCCGGGGTGGCTTGGTAGCGCTTGAACAACACCAGAATATCCCTTTTGAGATCAAACGTGTGTACTACATCTATGGCACACCGGTAAATACACGTCGGGGCTTTCACGCCCATAAGGCGCTGGAGCAGGTGGCCATCTGCGTCAAAGGTGCCTGTTCATTTTTGCTGGATAATGGTAAGGAACAGGTCGAATGCCGACTGGACTCTTCAACCACAGGCCTATACATAGGTTATAAAATCTGGCGAGAAATGTATGATTTTACTGAAGACTGTGTCCTGATGGTATTGGCTAGCGAGTTTTACGATGAGGCGGACTATATCCGTGATTACGAAAAGTTTCTAGAGGAGGCAAACTGATGTTTCTCCATGAGCTGTCTGATGTGCAGTCAGAAAATATCGGTGAAGACTCTAAAGTGTGGCAGTTCTGTGTGGTATTGCCCGGAGCGGTGATTGGACGAAATGTCAACATCTGCTCTCATTGTCTAATTGAAAACGATGTGGTGATAGGGAATAACGTCACAATTAAAAGTGGTGTACAAATCTGGGATGGCATCGTAATTGAAGACAATGCCTTTATTGGTCCCAATGTTACATTTACAAATGACAAGATGCCTCGCTCCAAGCAATACCCGGAGACCTTCCTGAAAACGCATGTGTGTCGGGGTGCATCCATCGGGGGTAATGCTACTATCCTGCCTGGCGTTACCATTGGCGAAAATGCCATGGTTGGTGCCGGTTCGGTAGTTACAAAGAACGTGCCGGCCGGTGCTACTGTCTATGGAAACCCAGCCCGTTGATTTTGTTTGAAACCACTAAGGAATGAAAGAATACAAAGTTCTTTTTTCTTTTTTCTTTTTGATCTTGGTGATTCTGTAAAAAGCTTTCAAGAAGTCAGTTCATGATTCCATTTCTAGATTTAAAAGGCATTAACGCTCAATATCGGCAAGAGCTGAGTACCGCCGTTTCTCGTGTCATCGACTCAGGCTGGTATATTCTTGGCGATGAGCTAGAACAATTTGAACAAGAATTTGCTCAATACTGCCAGACAGCATTTTGTGTTGGCGTGGCTAATGGTTTAGACGCCCTGATTTTGATTCTGCGTGCCTATAAAGAAATGGGCGTTATGGAAGAAGGTGATGAGGTTATTGTTCCTGCTAATACATATATAGCTTCTATTCTGGCTATTTCAGAAAACAAACTCAAACCAATATTGGTTGAACCTGATCCTGAAACCTATAATCTAAATCCCGCCCAGATTGAGCAACATATAACTAAAAGAACCAAAGCCATTCTGACAGTTCATCTATATGGTCAAGTCACCTGTATGGATGATATCAAGGCTATTGCTGTGCAATATAACCTTAAAGTAATTGAAGACTGCGCTCAGGCTCATGGAGCACTTTATAAAGGGGGGAAAGTGGGCAGTATTGGAGATGCTGCTGGCTTTAGTTTTTATCCCGGAAAAATTCTTGGGGCTCTTGGCGATGCCGGTGCAGTTACAACCTCAGATGCTGAGCTGGCTACTACCATCAGAGCAATAAGCAACTATGGTTCCCATGAGAAATATAAAAACCTATATAAAGGTGTTAACAGTCGTTTGGATGAAATGCAGGCTGCATTATTACGTGTGAAGCTAAGTTATCTCGATAAAGAGATTGAGTATCGTAGACAGGTGGCAAGTTATTATCTACAGAGAATTGCAAACCCCCTAATTAAGCTGCCAAAGGTGACAGCTGTAGAGGCCCATGTATGGCACTTGTTTGTTATTCGTTGCCATGAAAGAAACAAGTTGCAAGATTATCTGAAAAGTCATGGTGTACAAACAGTTATTCATTATCCTGTGCCGCCTCATAAACAGTCAGCCTATGAGGAGCTAAATAATTTTAGCTATCCTGTTACTGAAAAAATTCATGAGCAAGTGCTTAGCTTACCAATTGGACCTTGTATTAATCTGGATGATGTCGGGAAGGTCTCGGATTTGGTTAATGATTTCTTTAGTTAAAGCTTTTTGAATAATTTGTTCTGATTTAACAGGTGTTATTGAAAAAAGATAAATAGATTGATTTTTATCCTAGTTAACAGAATAGGGTAATGACATGAAAGTAATATGAAAATGCTGTCATTTATTAAAAAATATTTGCCTGAATTTATAAAGAAAAAGATACTTTATTTTAAGCTTAGTTGTTTTGATAATTTGGTGAAAGTTTATTTGTATCATAAGGTAACGAATAGCCATAATGAGCTAATAAAAAAAATAAAATATAAAAATAAAATAAGGGTTGTTTTTCTTGTGATCCATAAAAGTGTTTGGAAGGTGGACTCAGTATTTAGAAGAATGCTTCAGGATCCATATTTTGATCCAGTAATCCTTGTATGTCCAGATACTAAGCACAATGAGAATGGGAGGGAAAGTATTAAAGGGGTTGAAGAAGTATTTCATTATTTTAAGAATCTTGGCTATCCGGTTATAAGTTCCTTTAATAAAAAAGTAAAGTCTTGGGTAAAACTGGAAGAGTTAAATATTGATGTTGTTTTTTTTACAAATCCCCATAATTTAACTCAATCAGAATATTATTCATCTGCCTATAAGAAATACCTATCATGTTATGTTCCATATTATTTTATGGCAACGAATCATGATGGAGAGATTTCACAACTTCTTAATTCAGAGATGAAGCAGTTGATGTGGCGGATCTATTGGCCTCATCAGTATATATATAATGAGAGTAAAAGATTCTCATTAAATAAAGGTCGTAATGGTTTGGTAACTGGTTATCCAGCTGTAGAAGTATTTTTTGATGACAGGGATTTGGATGGGGGTAGCTGGAAAAAACAGGAGATTTTGAAGAAAAAAATTATTTATTCTCCACACCACTCGATTGAAAATGATAATAAATCGCTCTCAACTTTTTTGAGTATGGGTGATTTGATGGTCGATATTGCAAAAGAAAATAAATGCCAGGTGCAATGGGTATTTAAGCCCCATCCATTTTTGAAAGAAAAGCTATATAGCCATCCTGAGTGGGGGAAAAGGAGGGCTGATAATTATTTTGAATTCTGGGAATGTCAGAGCTATACGCAATTGGAAGAAGGTGAATATGAGCAACTTTTTATGGAGTCAGATGCAATAATACATGATTGTAGTTCATTTATAGTAGAATATGCGTTTACAAAAAAACCTGCCTTATATTTGTTCAAAGATGATCATGTTAAAGAGTTGTTGAATGATTTTGGGCAGCGATTCTTTTGTATTCAAAGGCTGGCCAGAACAAAAGCTGATGTAAAGGAGTTTGTCTCTCAGATTATTGAGGGATGCTGGGAGTTGGATGAAGATGAATACCGATTCTTTGAAAGCTATTTAATAGAATATTACAGTAATAAACTTCCATCAGAAAAAATCGTTGAAAACATTAAAAGCTCTTTGAGGCATTATCATGAGTAATGGCAGCTTGGTTATTTTAGCGGCAGGAAAACCTCATAAAGGAAAGTTGCCTTCATTATTAACCAGAGTTAATGGTAGAAGCCTGTTTGATTGGCAAGTCAGTGCTTTAGCAAATTTTCATGGGTCACTTCAAATTATTCTGGGATATGCTGCAGAAGAATTTAGTTTATTGAAGGAACAGGCACAGATTCGGCAAAATACCCAATGGGAATCCTCCGGTAGTGGTTACTCATTATTCACTGCAGACCTTTCGAGTGATGATATGATTGTCAGCTATGCTGATATTCTATTTCGACCCAGTATAATTTCACATCTCAATAGTTCAGATAGTGATATTACCATAGTATACGATAGCCATTGGAAAAAACGTTTTTTTGGGCGAACAGTTGAAGATCTTTCGTTATCAGAAAAGGTTATCATTGACGCTGAAAATGTACTAAGGATTGGCAAAGATATTCCAATTGACTGGGCAGAAGGTGAGTTTATCGGTCTTGTGCGTTTTCATGGAAAAGCATTAGATCAGCTGAGAGAGTTACAAGAAGAAAATAATGAGTCACTGTTGAAGCCGATGTCGTTGCCAGACTTGATAGAATGGCTGAGGTTGCAGGGGCATAAAGTTACAGGGATAGATGTTCATGGTGATTGGGCAGAGCTTAAAGAAGCTAAAGATATTTCACATTTTATTTTAGGTACAAAGGCAGAGACTCTTGATCGCCTAAGCAAGATGGTATCTAGAACAATAATACAGCCACAAGTTGCCTTTTCTGTTGAGGAGTGGATGAATGGGGCTGTTGAGATAATAGATAAAATAAAATTAAAATTTAAGTCTGAACGTGTTGTTGTTCGTTCTAGTGCACGTAGTGAAGATTCATTTACAAGTTCGAATGCGGGAGCATATACGAGCCTAATTAATGTGAGTTTAGACGAGCAGCTTAGGGAGGCGATTAATACTGTAATTGCGTCATATGGAGATAACCAGAAAGACGACCAGGTTCTTGTTCAACCAATGGTAAAAAATGTTTTATTAAGTGGTGTTGCATTTACAAGGACATTAGAGCATGGGGCACCATTTTATGTGGTTAACTATGAGGAGAGTGATAATACTGAAAGTATTACATCAGGCTGCTCTGTAAATAGCAAATCGTTTTATTTTAGGAAAGACTTAAGTGAGAAAAAAATTCCTGATGTAAAACTTCGAACATTGATTTTGGCTATGAGAGAAGTTGAAGATATATTGAATTATGATTCTCTTGATATTGAATTTGCGATTGATAAATCATTTAATATTCACCTTCTGCAAGTTAGACCAATTGCTGCTTTGGAGTGTAAGGATGGACAGGTTAAACCTGAGGAAGTTATAAATCTACAGAAAAACGCATATGAAAAGTGGCTGAAGTTTCAGCAGCCTAGTCCTCATATATTAGGTAATAGAGCTCTATTTGGTATTATGCCAGACTGGAATCCTGCAGAGATAATTGGAATAAATCCAGGGAAGTTGGCAGTTAGCCTTTATAAACACCTTATTCTGGATGATATTTGGGCAAAACAGAGAGCAGAATATGGTTATCGAAATGTTCATCCTCAGCCATTATTGCACCAATTTGCAGGTAAACCTTACATTGATGTACGAGCCAGCTTTAATTCATTTATACCAAAAGAACTATCAGAAGATCTCGCAAAAAAACTTGTTAATTTTTATTTGAATTGGTTATGTGAACATCCATATTTACATGATAAAGTTGAATTTGATGTTGTTCCAACCTGCCTTGGTCCAAATTTTGATTTTTGGGAAACGAAACTTCGAACGCATGCAGCAATGAATGATGATGAAATTGTTCAATTGAAGTCTGGTTTATTAAAAATAACCCAAAATGCAATCCTTCGTACTCAGGATGATATAATAAAACTGAGTCAAATGGAAAATTATCATAATCTGATTAAGAATGATTTTTCTATTTCAATTCCGGAAAAAATCAGGCTGCTACTTGAATATTGCAAATGTTATGGAACATTAACATTTGCACATCTAGCAAGAAGTGCTTTTGTTGCTGTAACTCAGCTACGGGAAGGCGTTAATCAAGGCTGGTTAACTACTGATGCTCGAGATGGATTTTTAGAAACTGTTGAAACAGTCTCCCATGAAATTGGAACGGATGCATGGGACACAGCGCAAGGAAATAAAACTTGGGAGAGTTTTATTTCGACATATGGGCATTTAAGACCTGGCACTTATGATATAACATCTCCTGCATATCATGATGAGCCAGAGTTATTTCTGCGCCCCCTTGTTGATCAGGCAAAACCACCAAAAAGAAGTACAATAAATGTCGAAAAGTGGGTTGAGGAAAAGGATTATTTCTTTTGTAAAATACAAAGTCTTGGTATTGAAAGTAACGCGCAGCAAATTGAATGGTTTTTAATGAATGCCATTAGAGGTCGTGAAAAAGCGAAATTCATATTCACTAAAAGCCTCTCATTAGTACTGAGTCTGATAAATGAAGTTGGGCAGGGATATGGATTAGGAGTGGAAGAGCTGGCAAACATATCATTGTCCAACTTACAGGAGGCATTTGATTCCGATTCACCTAAAGAAGATGTTTCTCAATGGTTAAAACATATTGCACAAAGGAATATTCTAGAGCGAAAGGTAAGTCATGCATCTCATCTGCCATCTCTGTTGGTTTCAGAAAATGATTTTGAAAGTTTCTTTTTAGCAGAAGAAAAACCAAATTACATTGGCTCAAAACGTATTACAGCTAAAGTGGTGCATCTTGATGATATTTCGGACTCATTATTGAATGTTGAGGGCTGTATTGTGATTATACCACAAGCGGATCCTGGGTATGATTGGTTATTTGGCCAAAATATATCTGGTTTAATCACAATGTATGGTGGGGCAAATTCACACATGGCAATTCGTTCAGCTGAGTTTGGTCTTTCAGCAGCAATAGGAGTAGGTCAGCAACTATATTTTTCTCTGAAAAATTCAAATACTATTGAACTTGATCCTTCCGGTGAAACAATTCGGATTATGAATTAATGAAACGTATTATAGTTACACAGCGCAGGGATGAGATTACAGGAAGAAATGAAACGCGAGATTCTCTTGATGTGATGTGGGCAAAGCTTATTTATAAGCTTGGTTTCTTACCTGTTCCTGTCTGTAGTGAGTTATGTGAAGATCCTGAATATCTGAAATTGTTACAGCCCGATGGCATAATTCTTAGTGGTGGTAATGATCTTGAACAATCTCCGATACGTGATGTAGCAGAAAAAAAAATTCTTGATTACGCTGCCCATTTCAAACTGCCAGTACTTGGTGTATGTCGGGGTATGCAGTTTTTAAATTATTATTTTGGTGGTAGCCTGGTTACTGTTACCGGCCATGTCGCAACAAATCACTTGCTTTGTGGTAAGTGGGCAAAAGACCATGCTTATAGCAAGGTTAATAGTTATCATAACCAAGGTGTTACTTTAGAAACATTGGCAGAAGATTTGATTTTGTGTGCTTATACTTCAGATGGCGTTGTTGAAGCAGTAGAACATATCAGATTACCATGGGTAGGCATTATGTGGCACCCAGAACGTGAGTCGGATTTTTCAGTTCAAGATTTGAATTTAATAACTAAGATATTTAACGGTTGAGAGAGAGTTGTGGAATCTTTTAAACTGGAGAAATGGATTGAATCACTGATTTATGAGTGCGATTTATATCATTTAACTCTACAAGAGTTTGTATGTTTGGAGAAGATATGCAAAAAAATTGATGTGGTTAGAAAAATATATGATCAATATAGCTCTGATCTTTCAAAAAGAGAAAGTGATGTTGAAGTTAGTATAGAAAGCTATCAAAAAGTAATGCATGTTTTGCTATTTGCAGCTGAAAAAAAAAAGGATTATAAGTTCATTAATACTGCATTTAAGCTTAACGATATCTTGCTTGAGCATTCTAATATAAGTGCGGAAGGGTATTCCGCTAATTATGAAGTTTTAATAGAGCTAATGGAATCTATATAGATAAATTATGTCAGTTAATCTAACCGTTTTATTTTATGATTGCGTGCCATCGAGAATATATCTTGCATTACTTTCTAAACATGGCATAAGACCAAAAAAATTAATTAATGTCAGAACTGTTCCTACACATCCTCAGTATAAATCATTGGCTAGGTTTGTTGGAAATAGATGTGCATTATTTATTTTTTTATTAGCTGGTTTTGTAAAAAGAAAATTATCGAGTGAGAATGATGGTAATGGGTTAATTGAGTTATTTATGGATGATTTTGGGATTTCTAAAAGCTGTCTGGAAACTCACCCGTCCAGATATGTTGATATATATTCTGAGATATACGTCTCTGGTTTTAATGATCCAAGACTTTCCGATTTTCTTGATAAAGAGGAAATAAAATGCTTTCTCTTTACAGGAGGTGGTATTTTAAAAGAGGGAGTTCTCAACATTACTGGTGCAAAATTTATTCATATTCATCCGGGTATAGTACCTGATATCAAAGGTGCAGACTGTTTTTTTTGGTCATGTCTTATAAAAGGTAATCCAGGATATAGTATTTTCTATATGAGGCCAGAAATTGACACTGGAGATATTTTATATACTAAAGAATACAACTTCACATATCCAACCAATAAGTATCATTTTTTCTCCAATAATCATATTTATGATGCGATCCTGAAAGTTTATGATCCAGCATTAAGGATATTAACATTTATCGATATGATAAATAATAGTCTTGAAGATGAAGAAAATATTGATTTCTCAAATATTGAATGTGTTCAACAAAATCACGAAGATGGTAGGACATATTTTTTTATGCACGAAGCGCTCAGAAACCATGTGATTAACAAACTGAAGAATGACAAATAAATGAAAGTGATAATTTTAGCCGCAGGGCAAGGTACAAGGCTTAGACCCTATACTAATGACAGACCAAAATGTATGGTCTCATTATACGGAAAACCTCTTCTCCATCACCAACTAGATGTAATGAAATATTGTGGAATTAATCGTTCTGATATTGCATTAGTTGGAGGGTATCTTAAAAATAAGTTGAATGCTGATGGTATCAAGCAATACTATAATCCTTCTTATGCTGAGACTAATATGGTTGAGACGCTGTTTTCAGCAGAAAATTTTATGAAGAATAATGAAGATCTTATCATTACCTATGGAGATATTATTTACCAGCCTGAAATTTTGAAGGCTTTAATGGAGTCAAAATATGATATTTGTGTTACTGCTGATAAAGATTGGGAAATATTGTGGAAGGTTAGAATGGAAAACCCTCTTGATGATGCTGAAACATTCAAAGTTAATGAACTAGGTAGTATCATTGAACTAGGTAAAAAAGCGATAAGTTATGAAGATGTACAGGCTCAATATATGGGGCTTATAAAAGTTTCAGGTAAAAAAATAGCTGACTTTAAGAAACACTATTACGGTCTTGATAGAAGTATTAGTTATGATGGGAATAATTTTCGAAATATGTATATGACAACGTTTTTACAGTCTCTTATAGACACTGGTTGGTCTGTCAAAGCTTGTCTTATTAGTAATGGTTGGTTAGAGGTTGATACAGCCGAAGAGCTTGAGCTTTATGAGCGTGAGAAGTTCTTGAATTTAAATATTTAAAATTAAAATGATGATAGATTAATGAGAGGAGTTATTAATATTAGTATCAAACAGAAGTTTCTTGATGGAATGATGTGGAGTTTTATTGATAAAATATTTACTCAGTTTTCTTATTTTTTTGTTACGATCTACTTAGCCAGACTAATTGGACCCGAGAGTTTCGGATTGATTGGAATGCTGACAATTTTTGTCTTATTGTCTGACAGTGTTGTTAATAATGGGTTTTCTCAGGCATTGGTTCAGAGGAGTGAGACGCTAACTGAAATTGACTCCTGTACTATTTTCTATGTAAATATAATTTGGGGTAGCCTGATTTATGTTATTTTATATTATTTGGCACCATTCATAGCTCAATTCTATAATGAGCCTGATCTGATTGATATTTCCCGATTATTATTTTTTGTTATTATTATTAATTCGCTATCGGTGGTCGTTCGTGCGAAACTACTAATACAAGTTGATTTTAAAAGTCAAGCAAAGGCTGCCTTTTTGGCAACTATTATAAGCTCTTCTGTTGCAATTTATTTGGCTATGCAAGGTTATAGTTATTGGGCATACGTATGGCTTCTATTAACTAAAGCAATATTTCAAACTGGTTTCTTATGGTTTTATTGTCGTTGGTCTCCTAAGCTAGTATTCAGTAAACAATCTTTTAGAAATTTGTTTGGTTTTGGTTCAAATTTAATGCTAGCTGGTATAGTTGCGACTACTGTGAATAATTTGTATGTAGCAGTTATTGGCCGCTATTTTAGTACTCTAAATGTTGGGTATTTTACTCAGGCAACAAATTTAACAAGTTTATTATCACAGTTTATAACCTCTCTTCTCCAAGGGGTAACATACCCAATACTAACCTCGATCAAAGAGGAGAAGAACAGGCTTTTAAATTTGTATGATAAGTTGATAAGCCTGACCGTCCTTATTTCATTTCCTGTTTTAGTTGGGTTTTCTCTCGTTTCTGAACAGTTTGTTATGATTTTTTTGGGGAAAGAATGGTTATCTGCTGTTCCTGTTATTCAAATTTTGTGTTTCGCTCGAGCACTTACTCCTATCAATGCAATTAACATGAATATGTTGAATGTGATAGGTAAATCTGACCTTTTTTTGAAAATCGATATACTTAAGCTTCCCATAACATTGAGTTCTTTGTTTCTCGCTATTCCATATGGAATAGAAGGCATTGCAATTGCTGTGTTATGTAATGTTGTAATTTCTTTTTTTATTAACTCCTATTATCCAGGGGTTTTTTTTGGTTATGGGGTGGTTAGGCAGTTGATTTCTGTAAAGAATTATATATTAGCAACAATGGTAATGTATTTTGTTGTTGAAGCTATTAGGTTTGAGAGTTCATTATTAGAACTTTTTGTTAAAGTTTTTACTGGTGGAACAGTATATATTTTAGTCCTTATTTTTATTAAAGATCATTTTGTAATTGAAGTCGTTAACTATATTAGAGCTAAACGTCTAAAAGTTTAGATTTCATTGTGTATTGTAGTAATGTATTGGTTGTTGAATTAATAAGTCAAAAAATGCGATTTTTAATTATTATTTAATGTCAGGTATTTAGTTTTATTTTTTGTTTCTTTTCTTTTGTTTTATTATGATTCTAGGGCTTTGGGATTAGTATATGTCGAGTGATATTGAGATTATGGGAAAACAGATTATTACAGTATCTGTAATTTCTTATAACTCATCAAGAACTATTGTCGAGACTTTAGACTCTGTATTAAATCAGAGTTATGGATCTAAAAATATCGAATTAGTTATTTCTGATGATGCTTCTATTGACTCTACAGTTGAGATTGTTGAACATTGGTTGCATGCTTATCAAAGCCATTTTTCTAAAGTGGTTTTTATAAAAAATAAAGAAAATGGCGGAGTATCCAAAAATTGTAATTTGGCTTGGAAGGCTGCAAGTTCTGATTGGATTAAAACAATAGCAGCTGATGATATTCTTATTGAAAATTGTTTGTCTATATATGTCGATTATATTTCCAAAAATAATGAGGCTCAAGTAGTGTTTGGTAGGTTGCAAACATTTGGTCTTCATCATCGAATTGGAGTCTACCCTGATAAGTCTAGAGCGAAGTTTTTTAATCTAAGTGCTAACCAGCAGTATAATCATATTATGAGGTGCGGTTTAGGGTTAGCTCCTACATCTTTTTTTAGTAAAGAGATTATCAGTAATGTTGGATACTGTGAAGAGAAATATAAGCTGCTTGAAGATATGCCTCTATGGATAAAGATAACAAAATCTGGTGTTCGTCTATATTTTGTTGATGCTGTTACGGTTAAATATAGAATTTCTGATTCATTGTCACATGGTTCGGAAAGACTTATCAATCTAGATTATATTAGCTGTCTAGAGAGATATTACAAAGATGATTTATGGTTGCAGATGAGAGGGTTTAATAGACTGTTTGTTTTCGATATGAAACTAGATATATTCTCTTGGCGTTTTTGTGCATATGTCTTTAATAACAAGAAGAATATTATATCGTCCGCAGTTAAAAAGCTATTTCTGTGCTTCATGTTTACTTCTTATTATAAGATGTGGGTGATAATTTTTGGTTTTTTACCTTCATTCTTCGATACTCAAGATAAATAAATTAATTTTTGATTTTTTTGATATGATGATATGTTTTGTTAAAACGGGGAATGCCCTGATTCCCGAGGCTGATGCTTATTCAAACTATCTTAAAAAAAAGGGCATTGAGTCAGTTATTTGTGAGTCAGAAAATGATGCGAGAAAAATTAAAGCAGATCTGTATTATAGGTTCGGTGGTCTTTTAACGCATAAAATTAATAATGATATACCTGAAATACATGAGTATCACAGCATAAGTACTGGAAGGTTTCCCATATTTAAAAATTTTATTAAAACGTTTTTCTCATGCAGACCCGTATACCTTTCTTTTTTGAATGAGTATGTTGAAAGTAAATTTTTTTTCTCAAAAAGACTTCCTGTATTTTATAGAGATATGGGTGTTGATAATAGTTTTTTTGATCTCAGAAGCCATCAGCAAGATAAAGTATATGATTTTGCTTATTTTGGATCAATCTCTGCTCGTAAGCACCTTTTGTCAACTATATTTAAATTGACGGATCATGGTTTTAGTATTGTTTTAGGTGGGCCTGTAAGTGTTAGTGATAGAGATTTAATTGTTGGGAATTCGAATATTAATTATGTTGGTGTCTGCAGTCATGATGCAGTTAAAGAGTTTTTATCTAGATCGAAAGCTGGTTTGAATTATATACCAGATGAATATCCACTTACACATCAAACATCAACCAAAGTTATTGAATATCTAGTTGCAGGAATTCCTATTGTCTCGAATCATTATCACTGGATTAATGATCATTCCAAACGCTATGGATATGATTTTATTAAGCTCGATGATGTTTTTTCTGAAGATATTTCTATGTTAGATTTTCCTGCTACACGATCAAAATTACAGTTGCCCATCAATGTCGCTGAAAAATTCACGTGGGACTTTATTCTCGACAATTGCTGCTTTGATCAAATTGTGACTGAGGCGACCTGTGTGTCTTAGTTTTTGAGTGCTTATTTTTGATTGGATTGATTTACTTTGAATATTGCAGTTGTCGGTACAATAGCATCCTCTATCTATGGCTTTCGTTCTGGGTTTATACAAAAACTCACTAAAGAAGGCCATGTTGTTTTTGCTTTTGCCATCGATTACGATGATGGTGCCAAGAATAAAGTAGAGGCTCTTGGCGCGATACCTGTTGACTATAAATTATCAAGATATGGGGTAAACCCTTTTAGAGACATTATTGATACTATTTCTCTTGCTAAAAAGCTGAGAAAGCTGAATGTACAAGTCTCATTCTACTATTTTGTTAAACCGGTAATCTATGGTGCAATAGCTTCGAAAATTGCGAACGTTCAACGTTCTGTAGGAATGCTTGAGGGTTTGGGTTATGTGTTTACCCAGCTTCCAGGTAACCCACCCCTTAAACAACGTATTTTAAAAGCAGTTCAGATTTTCCTTTATAAGTTATCCATTCCATTACTGGATCAGCTAATAGTTCTTAACCCTGATGATAAAAAAGATCTTGTTCTAAAGCACAATATAGGTGTAAGGGAGTGCAAAGTATTAGGGGGGATTGGTCTTCAATTGAATGACTATCCTTTCTCAAAGCCTGAATGCTACGATCAGTTCATATTTATTGGAAGACTTTTAGTTGAAAAAGGTATTAATGAGTTTCTTGATGCAGCAGAAATAGTAAAAGTGAGGTTTCCGAAATCTTTATTTATTATTCTTGGTGAAACTGAGCCAGAGAGTAAGTCTTCAGTATCTCTTGATCGCCTTGAACGGTTAACAAAAGAGGGCGTTGTCCAGTACCTTGGCCAAGTAGATAACGTACTTGATTACCTATCAAAATCAAGTGTATTTGTATTGCCTTCATATAGAGAAGGGGTTCCGAGAAGCACACAAGAAGCAATGGCTATTGGTCGTCCGGTTATTACAACTGATGTGCCTGGCTGTAGAGAAACCGTTGTTGATAATGTAACAGGCTTTTTAATTCCCCCATTCGATGCTGGGTCAATAGCAGAAAAAATGATCTATTTTCTAGAGAATCCAGATTCTATTAAAAAAATGGGGCAATCATCTTATAAATATGCTGTAGATAATTTTGATGCCTCGAAGATAAATGATAAACTTTACCACCTTGTTTTAACTGATTCTTGATCAATGATTCATTGAGTGATTAGCTTATGTTGAAGCGATGTGTTGATATTTTAGGGTCAGCTTGTGCTCTCGTTCTCTTTAGCCCTGTATTCTTGGTTATTGCATGGAAAGTTTCCCGGACCATGGGGACACCAGTTTTTTTTAGACAGGTTCGTGCCGGGCATCATGGTAAATCATTCGAGATGATTAAGTTCCGGAGTATGAAGAATACTGTGGATGAATATGGCAAACCACTGCCTGATGAAGAACGCATTACACCATTTGGACATTTCTTAAGAAATAGCAGCTTGGATGAACTGCCGGAGTTGTGGAATGTGCTCAAAGGCGATATGAGTCTGGTTGGGCCAAGGCCATTACTAATGGAATATTTACCACGTTATACTCCCGAACAGAATCGGCGCCATGATGTCAAACCAGGTATTTCAGGCTGGGCTCAAGTTAATGGGCGCAATGCTATTTCCTGGGAGGAAAAGTTTAATCTAGATGTGTGGTACGTTGAAAATTATTCTTTCCTTCTTGATCTTAAGATCATAATTCAAACCGTTAAAACTGTTTTTGTCCGTGAAGGTATCAGTGCTAATGAGCATGTGACAATGCCTCCTTTTCGTGGATCGAATAATAAGAGTATTCAAGAGATTACTGAATGACTAACGTTTTGTTAATTCTTGGTGCAGGGGGGCATGGTAAAGTTGTTGCCGACTGTGCATTGGCCACCGGTAAGTGGAGTGATGTTGCTTTTCTGGATGATCGTTATCCCGGCATGGGCTCTGTTAACAGTTGGAAAATTATTGGAAAAGTGAGTGACTGGCTTAATTTTATAAACTCATTTCCTGATATGGCTCTTGGTGTTGGTGTCAGTTATGATTCTCTGCGTTTGGAGTGGATCGATATAATGTCACATGCCGGAGTCGTATTTCCTCCTGTTATTCACCCTGCGGCAGTCGTTAGTCAATATGCCAGTATTGGTGAGGGTTCCGTTGTTTTTGCTGGTGCTGTATTGAATGTTAATACTTGTGTAGGCCGAGGCTGCATTATTAATACTAATGCAACCATTGATCATGATTGCCGTGTTGGGGATGGCTCTCATATATCTCCAGCGGCCTGCCTAGCAGGTAACGTTACGGTTGGAGACTTATGCTGGGTTGGAATGGGGGCTCAAATTATCCAGGGGGTAACCATAGGTAAGTATTCTACCATTGGTGCTGGATCTTTAGTGTTGAAGAACATCCCGGTGGAGAGTACGGCTTATGGAGTCCCAGCCGGATTGGTGGATTGTCAATAAGCTTTTCTGAGTTTTCGTTGAATTTACTTGAATTAAGAATTACCGATGCTTAATACCACTTTTTCACCATGGCCTTCTTTTTCTCAAGAAGAAGTAGATGCTGTTAGTCGTGTCCTTTTATCAAACAGAGTGAACTACTGGACAGGTACTGAAGGTCGTGAGTTTGAGCGTGAATTTGCCCAGTTCTGTGATACTGAACATGCTATAGCGCTTGCTAATGGTACTCTTGCTCTTGATCTAGCCTTACATGCACTGGATATTGGTCACGGTGATGAGGTTGTGGTTACATCAAGAACTTTTCTTGCTTCTGTCAGTAGTATTGTCAATGCAGGCGCGACGCCCATTTTTGCTGATGTAGATCGTAATAGTCAGAATATTACTGCAGAGACCATTCGCTCTGTCCTTACCCGTCATACAAAGGCAATTGTCTGCGTTCACCTGGCTGGTATGCCCTGCGATATGGACCCGATTATTGAGCTTGCGGCCGAACATGGCATTTGGGTTGTAGAAGATTGTGCTCAGGCGCATGGTGCTCGCTATAAAGGTCGTTCGGTAGGTTCTATTGGCCATATTGGTGCATGGTCTTTTTGTCAGGATAAGATTATGACAACCGGCGGTGAAGGGGGAATGATCACCACAAATGATCCGAACTTATGGCATAAAATGTGGTCTTTTAAAGATCATGGCAAGTCTTTTGATGCCGTTTATAACCAACAACACCCACCAGGTTTTCGGTGGGTTCATGAGTCTTTTGGCACGAACTGGCGCATTACTGAGATGCAGTCAGCCATTGGCCGCATTCAGTTACTGAGGATGCCTGAGTGGACACATTTAAGACAGGCACATGCTGAAGCGATTGATGACGTGTGCCGTCAATTTAAGGCACTGAGGGTCGTAGATGTTCCAGCTGATATAGAGCATGCCTTCTATAAGCATTATGTCTTTGTTCGACCTGAATGCCTGCGTGATGATTGGACCAGAGATAGAGTCATCAGTGAAATCGAGGCCAGGGGTGTTCCCTGCTATCAAGGTTCTTGTTCCGAGGTGTATCTGGAGAAAGCGTTTGATAATACAGGCTTTAGGCCCATTGAGCGCCTCCCTACGGCCAAAGAGTTAGGTGAAACAAGTCTGATGTTTTTAGTACACCCTACATTGACGAGAGATGAGATTGACAAAACATGTACTGTTATTCGTCAGGTACTGTCTGAAGCCCAGGCTTAAATTTGTAAGATGATGTGTTTAGTTCCCTATCAATAGGGGTGATATAGAACTACTCACTTTCATTAACATTGTTTTAAACGTCTGATATACCCATCGTACTTTGCTCCTAAAAGTTATCTTTTCTATGTGTTTTTGTCGTTTTGCAGCCTTTTAGGCTGCAAACTCTTCAGCATTTATAAGATCGTGTTATTAGCTATATGCTCAGAAACAGATTAGTTTCCTTGCCTAGGACAAAAAAGCTTCTTGTCAGCCTGATTATAGATGTTGGAATCATTTGGCTTTCGCTATTTTTTGCCTTTGTAATTCGTTTGGGTGTGCAGGACTTAGAAAATCATAATGCGTTGTTTTTTAAGCTATGTCTTCTTTGTCCGGTTATCTGCTTACCCGTCAATATACGCTTGGGACTGTATAGGGCTGTACTCAGGTTTGTCGGGCCGCAGGTTACCCTCACTATTTTGCGTACAACCGTACTCTCCGTTACTGGTATCATTCTATCGACATATGTACTGGGGTGGTCTGTACCCAGAAGTATCCCTTTCCTTTTTGGGCTTATTCTACTGTTTATGTTGGGTATCTCCAGATATGGTGCTCGATACTGGCTGGCGGGGCATAAGCTCAAAGATATTCTTTTGACTCCTTTTTCCATTGCGGAAAAATCAGGTCAGGTACAAAGGGGTAAGCCCGTAGCTATCTATGGGGCAGGAGAAGCAGGGTGTCAGTTGGTTTCTGCTTTGGATCGCGGCTGGGAGTTCAGGCCTGTTGTTTTTCTTGATGACGACAGTGCCATGGTTGGTAGAACGGTATACGGAAGAAAAGTGTACCATAGCAGTAAACTGCCAGAGTTGGTTGAGAAAGCTTTCGTTGATCAAGTATTGCTGGCAATGCCCTCGCTGTCAGAATCTAAACGCAAGTCTATTTTGCGCGATCTGGAAGCTTTAAAAATTCCTGTGATGACGATGCCGGGTATGGATGATCTGGTTAGTGGACGTCTCAAAATTCAGGATATTAAAGAGGTTGAAATTGGCGATCTTCTTGGAAGGGATCCTGTCCAAGCAGACGGTAAATTATTGAACCAGTGTATTCATGGGGTGAACGTAATGGTCACCGGCGCAGGAGGCTCCATTGGTTCAGAACTATGCCGCCAGATTGCGAAGCTCGAGTGCAAAAGCCTTGTTGTTTTTGACCACTCCGAATACAACCTGTACCGGATTGAGCAGGAAATCAAGCAGCTAAAAGAACACTTTGGTTTTAGTTTGAATCTGGTCGCTGTTCTGGGCTCGGTTAATGATCCTCGTCGTTTGCTGGATGTAATCAGTGCCTATAAAGTCGACACTATTTATCATGCAGCTGCTTATAAACATGTTCCTATTGTTGAGCACAATATTTCTCAGGGAGTGAGAAATAATATTATGGGGACATTGTATGCCGCACAGGCAGCGATGGTGGGTAAGGTTGCGAACTTTGTTCTTATTTCCACGGATAAGGCGGTGCGTCCTACCAATGTCATGGGAGCTACCAAGCGCTTTGCTGAACAGGTATTACAGGCTTTCGGTAATCAGGAAAAAGTGAACCTGATGCACCCGGAGTTGTTTGGTATTAAACAGCATCAATTTGTCGAAAACCAGACTCGGTTTACAATGGTTCGTTTTGGCAACGTGCTTGGTTCCAGTGGTTCTGTTATTCCGCTTTTTCGTGAACAGATTCGCTCTGGCGGCCCTGTCACAGTTACACACCCAGAAATAACCCGTTATTTTATGACGATTCCTGAAGCTGCCCAGTTGGTGATTCAAGCTGGATCTATGGGGGCTGGTGGTGATGTTTTTCTGTTGGATATGGGGGAGCCTGTCAAAATTGCCGATCTTGCAAGGCATATGATCCGCTTGTCCGGGTTTGTTGAAAAGAATGATGATAATCCTGAGGGTGACATTGAGATTCAATACACTGGCTTGAGGCCTGGTGAGAAGCTTTATGAAGAGCTTTTGATTGGTGACAATGTTGGTAAAACCGATCACCCATTGATATATCGAGCTATGGAAGAGAGCTCTGATTGGGAGGTTTTAACTCAGGGGATTGAGAAGATACTCTCGTCTATAGAGTGTCATGACTATGACCAAGCAAGAAGGATTATGGTTGATTTTGTTTCTGGTTTTACTCCGGACAGTGTTTTGGTTGATTGGCTATTTTTATCTTCCGAAGCAAAACAGAATGTCAAAAAATCTCATCGGTTCGAGACTGCTGAGCCGTAACTTTCATGTTATTGTTTTGATGTGTGGTTCATCATGATGAACCACGTAAGCACTCTGCTCAAATATAAGGGGCTTGCGCGAACAGAGCAAGCTGACTTGGTATTACATTGACCTTTACCTGGATCGACTGGCTGATCGCCGGTATTGTTATTATCTCTGCGCTGATCAGTTTAAAGCGTGGTTTTTTCAAAGAGATTCTCTCTTTGTTGACTTGGCTGGCAGCGATTTTTGTAGCCTGGTCTTTTGGCGGAGCACTGTCAGAGCGATTCACCGACTACATTGCAACACCCTCGGTACGTGTTATGGCGGCCTGCGCTTTGCTGTTTGTTGCAACGCTGATGGTTGGTGCCCTTGTTAATCGTATTATTGCTGAACTGGTTCAGATGACAGGACTGTCTGGGACAGACCGGATTCTCGGTATGGCTTTTGGTGGCTTGCGGGGCTGCCTGTTGGTTACTGTACTGGTTGGACTACTTACCCTTGCACCGCTGGAGCAGGATCCTGCCTGGCAGCAGTCCATACTTCTACCACATTTCATGTTATTGGCCGATTGGTCTAAGCAAACGGTTGTTGATCTTATGGGGCCGCTGATGCAAAGCTAGATTACCCTTCCGCTCTCAGTTACAGTACTTCTATTATTCCCTTTCATTTTAATACAAAAGGCCGGTTAAGTTTGAACTTTATCCGGCCTTTTGCCATCTACAGTTCCAGTTATCCTTATAAATAGCGTATCATTCGAGTCTTTATAGCCGCCTGCTAGGGGGTTGACTGACAGAGCAAGGAACAGGCAAATTCGATTGAACTGGCAGGAAGCCCCGGATGCTGGCACTGAAAGTAATTACGCTGATCAATCCTGAGGACGAGTACATGTGTGGAATTGTCGGTATTTCGGCAACGGTGAATGTTAACCAGCTGTTGTTCGATGCGCTGACTGTGCTGCAACACAGGGGGCAGGATGCTGCAGGGATGGTGACGCTTGATGACGGTCGCTTCTTTCTGCGTAAAGATAATGGTCTGGTTAAGGATGTTTTTCGAACTCGTCATATGAAGCGTCTCAGTGGCACTTCTGGTCTTGGCCACGTTCGATATCCGACGGCTGGAACGTCCAGTTCCGCTGAAGCACAGCCATTTTATGTTAACTCACCCTATGGTATCGCCCTTGCTCATAACGGCAATCTGACCAATGCGGATGATATCAAACAGTCACTGTATGAAAGTGATCTCCGTCATATTAATACCCATTCCGATTCTGAAATTCTCCTGAATGTCTTTGCTCATGAGTTGGCAAAAGAGGGCAGGCACAAGCCTTTGGCGGAAGATATTTTTAATGCGATAACGGGTGTTTACCAACGCTGTGAAGGTGGTTATGCGGTGGTTGCCATGATCAATGGTCATGGCATGGTGGGTTTTCGAGATCCTCACGGTATTCGACCACTGGTCTATGGCAAGCGGGAATCAGAGCAGGGTACCGAATATATGTTTGCTTCTGAGTCAGTGGCTCTGGATGCTCTGGACTTTGAACTGGTTCGTGATGTGGCACCGGGTGAGGCCATTTATATTGACGAGCAACGCCAGCTGCACAGTCATCAGTGTGTTCCCGGCGAGTTGACGCCCTGTATGTTTGAGTATGTCTATCTGGCCCGGCCTGATTCCAGTGTTGATGGTATTTTTGTCTATCAGTCTCGCCTGCGTATGGGGCAGACACTGGCCAACAAGATTCTCAGGGAGTGGCCAGACCATGATATTGATGTGGTTATGCCGATTCCTGATACCAGCCGTAACTCAGCTCTGGAGATGGCTACGCGTCTTGGTCTGCCGTATCGTGAAGGGTTTGTTAAGAATCGCTATATTGGCCGGACATTCATCATGCCAGGGCAGGCCATTCGTGAGAAATCAGTCCGTCAGAAACTGAATGCCATTGGGCAGGAGTTTGCTGGTAAGAATGTACTGCTGGTTGATGATTCTATTGTTCGCGGCACCACCTGTGAGCAGATTGTCGAGATGGCTCGCGATGCAGGTGCTAAAAAAGTCTATTTTTGCTCTGCAGCGCCAGCTATTCGATACCCCAATGTTTATGGCATTGATATGCCGACCAGTGAAGAGCTGATTGCACACGGGCGTACAGATGAAGAAGTTGGAGAGCTTATTGGTGCTGATAAGTTGATTTTTCAGGATCTTGAAGATCTTAAAAAAGCAGTTTCATCATTGAACCCTGCTATTGAAGACTTCGACTGCTCGGTGTTTGATGGTCATTATGTGGCCGGTAAGATTGATGAAAATTATCTCGCTATGCTGGCTTCCAGCCGAAATGACAGCAGCCGCCAGTCAGATAGCGACATTATTGATCTTCATAATGAAGGTGACCTGTAGATCGATAATTCCGCAGGGAGTGCTGATCCAATTCCTTCCACCTTCTAAACATGAACTGCGCAGCCATTTTGCACAGTTGGCTCTTCGTTGGAATTCCTCGCAATAGCCCAGCTATTACTCGTCATTCCACCTTGCCCAGCCGTCTAAAATGGCTTACTCGATATCATATTTAGAAGGCGGAATTGGTATGACATAAACACTTCGATATAGGCCTACCTTGATTCAGGTCTGTATCGAAGGTCTTTCAAGCTTATTCCTAACTCAATATCACTCTTCAGTGTTGCCAGACGAACGGACAGCTCAGCCTGATCTTTTTGTGCAAGGACTTTTTTCAACGCGCCTTTAGGTTTTTCACTGCCCTCCACATTCTTCTCTGTTCTATCGAATAGATCCTTCAAGCTGCCATATTCTTTAAGTAACTCCGCAGCACCTTTCTTACCGACGCCCTCGACACCTGGTACATCGCCTACCCCGGCAATACCCCAGTAATCCAGTAATTTATCAGGTGCTATTCCATATTCGTCAGTGACTGAAAGGGCATTAAAGTTGATTTTCTGGAAATGATCCCGTTGTGACACCAATGGCGAACTCAGTAGCTGTCGGTAGGCTTTGTCGGTTGAGAGGATCAGTGTGTTCACATTGGCAGAGACTGCTCTATGGGTGATTGCACCGATAACGTCATCGGCTTCAATGCCATTACGGCGAAATGTCATCAGGCCCATTTTTCTAAAAGCACTGTTAAATTCCACCAGTCGTTTTCTCAGTATCAATGGCATGGGTTTCCGCTGGGCTTTGTAACCGGGAAGTAATTGGTGTCGCCAGGTGGGTGGGTCACCATCAAATACAATCAAAACATGGCTTGGAGTACATTCATTGATTGCCCGTTGCACTGAGGCGAGTGTGGCTGAAAGCGCGCCATCCACTTGCTCATTTTCGTCAACAGAAGTATCCCTTGAGGGGATGGCTGCATGGATACGACGTATCAGATTTAGAGCATCGATCAGTAATAATGTTGGTGCCATGTTGTGCTGCTTTTAAGAGGGTGGCTAGTAGTGATTCTGCTGTTTAGACCATGATAACGGATATTTGCCCAAGGTAGGCTGTGGCTTTGCTGTTTCTTCTGGTATGTTATCGAGCTTGACTAGTTATAAACCATAAAAAAACACGTAGTAGTTCAGGAAGTTCCATGAATGACCATGATTTGTCTGATGTTGTCGCGCCTTATAACGATGCTTCCGGACGTGAAGACTTTTTATCTGCCGAAGGCTCTCTTGGATTTGCAACCCAGTCTATCCGGGCAGGCTCATTCCGCAGTGACCAGCGTGAACACAGCGAAGCCATTTATCTGACTTCAAGCTTCGTATATGACAGTGCAGCTCAGGCTCAGGCTGTGTTTGCCGGAGATGAAGACGGTAATGTTTACTCTCGATATACCAATCCATCCCTACGAATGCTTGAAGAGCGCATGGCTATTCTGGAGGGGGGGGCTCTTGAGAACATAGAGGCCTGTGCAACATCATCAGGTATGGCCGCTATTCTGGGTGCCTGCATGGGGTTGTTGAAGAGTGGTGATCATGTCATTTGTTCCCGAAGTGTTTTTGGTACTACCTTCACTATTTTTTCCAAATATCTTGATAAATTTGGCGTTAAAACCACGTTTGTCGATCTGGTCGACTATCAGCAGTGGCGGGATGCCATTCGCCCTGAAACCCGGTTGTTATTTCTTGAAACACCTTCAAACCCGTTAAGTGAAGTTGCAGACCTTAAACAATTGGCTGAGATTGCTCGCGGTCATGGGGCCTTGCTGATGGTCGATAATTGTTTCTGTACTCCGGCGTTACAAAAACCGCTGTTATTTGGTGCTGACCTTGTTGTGCATTCGGCGACAAAATATATTGATGGTCAGGGACGCTGTCTTGGTGGGATGGTTATCGGTCGGAAAAAACTCGTTGACGAAGTTCATTTATGGCAACGGGCAGCGGGTGCCACCATGAGTCCATTCAACGCTTGGGTCTTTTATAAGGGGCTGGAAACGTTATCTGTCCGAATGGATGCCCACTGTCGTAATGCCTCTGAATTGGCAATTTGGCTGAGTCAGCACAAAGCGGTTGAGAAAGTGCATTACTCGGGGCTGAGTAACCACCCTGGTTATGAGTTAGCGAAGAAGCAGCAAACGGGCTTTGGTGGTGTTCTGGCCTTTGAGGTCATCGGTGGTCGTGAATCCGCATGGAAGGTTATTGATGGTGTTGAGATTATGTCCCGTACAGCAAACCTGGGGGATACACGAACCACCATTACCCATCCGGCAACAACAACGCATTGTCGGTTATCTGATGAAGATAAGATGAAGTCTGGAATTACAGAATGCCTGATTCGGGTTGCAGTGGGCCTTGAGGATATTGAAGACCTGAAGAGGGATCTCGATAAAGGACTGAAGCAGCTGCTGTAGGGTTGTTAAGCTGAAAAACTGCCAGCATCTTTAAACTTTACAGGCGCTGCTTTAATTGAACGATATTTATTGATTTTAACGCCTTAAACTGGATCAGGGACGTATGCACTCAACGCTGAAAAACGGTATGGATACGCTTTCTGGCGTTATTCGGGGGAAAGATCAGGAAATTCGTTTGGCGCTCTGTTGTATTTTAGCCAGAGGCCACTTGCTGATTGAAGATTTGCCCGGTATGGGTAAAACGGCCCTGTCCTTGTCACTCGCAAGGCTTATGGGGCTGGATTACCAGCGAATTCAATTCACCAGTGATCTCTTACCCGCCGATATTCTTGGTGTTTCCATCTTTGATCAACAGGCCGCTTCATTTCAATTCAAAAAAGGCCCTGTTTTTGCCCAGCTGTTGTTAGCAGATGAAGTTAACCGTGCATCTCCCCGTACCCAAAGCGCTCTTCTTGAAGCCATGGAAGAGCGTCAGGTGACCATTGAGGGGCAGGCCAGAACTTTACCAGAACCCTTTATCGTAATCGCAACCCAGAATCCTTTATCCCAGCAGGGGACGTTTCCGTTGCCTGAGTCACAAATGGATCGTTTTCTGATGCGTATTCCCATGGGGTATCCAGATGCTGAATCAGAAAAGGCCATCCTCAGAGGTGAAGCAGGTCGCTACCTTGTAGGTGAGTTAGCACAGGTAATAACACCACAAGTGCTGATGGCCATGCAGCAGGAAGTCAGCCATATTCATGCCAGCAATATGTTGCTGGATTATATTCTGCGCCTCTTGAAAGCGACGCGAGATGAAGGTCACTTTGCTGTCGGCTTATCGCCCAGGGCGGGTCTTGCTCTTCTTCAGGCTGCTCGAGCCTGGGCTTACATTGACGGAAGGGACTACCTTATTCCTGAAGATGTTCAAGCGGTGTTTGTTCCTGTGTCTGGCCATCGTCTAACGATGCAAAAGCAGGGGATATCGCCTAATGAACTTCTTAACCGTGTTAATGCAATGGCTTGAGTTGTGGTGATTGCTAAGGCCATTCAACAGTTTCTCCTGTCACCTTTTCAGTGGTTGACTGTTCGTTTTCGCCGCTGGGCAGACCAGCGCAGTCCCAGGTCGTTGAGAGTTCAGCTTAATCAGCGCCGTATATATATTTTGCCGACAGGGTCTGGGTTTTTCTGGCTTTCTATGGTGCTGGTGATCTTTCTGGTCGCTGTCAATTACAGTAACTCGCTTGCCTATGGGCTCTGCTTTTTTATGCTTAGCCTGTTTTTACTCTCCATTCTTCATACTTGGCGAAATCTTGCGGGTATTACTCTGGTGGCCAGAAGAGCAAAGGCTGGTTTTTCTGGCGAGATAATAGACGTTGTAGTGGAGTGCCTGAGTGATCACCGGGCTCGGTATTCAATAGGGCTTGGCTGGCCTGATACTGAAGTTGTTATGGTCAGTTTTCAAAAGGATTGTGAGCAGACCCTTGTCGCAAGGGCTGGTAGCCGAGGATGGTTTAAACCGGGGCGAATGCGTATCGAGAGTATTTACCCCCTCGGACTGTGTAGAGCGTGGAGTTGGGTTCGCTTGGATTTCCACTCTTTGGTTTATCCCGTGCCTGATGATCGTTATCCATTACCGGAGAATCAGTCAGCGGATGATGGTGAAAGGTCAGTCGTTAACAGTGGGTTTGATGATTTTACAGGTTTCAAGAATTATCAGGAAACCGATAACCTTGCTCATGTCTATTGGAAGGCTTATGCCAAGACAGGGGAGCTGTTGACTAAGCAGTTTGAGCAACCCTCGGGTCGTGAGTTGTACTTTTCTCTGGACCAGGTTCCAGGGCATCATCTTGAACAACAGCTATCGATTCTGACCGCCTGGTGTCTCCGGTGTGAACAGCAGCACTTTACTTATGGTTTGATGCTGCCGGATCATAAACTAGTACCATCACTTGGCGCTGACCATTTACGACGTTGTCTTGAGGTGCTGGCTCTTTATCATTTGGAAGATGACGACATCAGCAGGAGAGTTAACGGGATTGAAAAAGAGCAGGGGAAAAATAATGACTAGCCCTGCTGTTTCACGTTATGCGACTTTATGGCTGCTGGTTGCACAAATGATGGTTGCTTTACCCGTCATTGAGGTATTGCCTGTTTCTGTCATGCCGTTACTGGTGCTTACATTGATATGGCGTGCACTCATCTGGTTTGGCAGAGGTGTCTGGCCTTCTGATCTTTTGAGACGCTTGTTGGTGACATTGGCCTTAGTGCTGATTGTTTCTTCATTTGGTTTACAGTTCAGTCTTGAGTTGGCCATCAACTTTCTGGTGACGGGTTATGCATTAAAAATGCTGGAAATGAAAACCCGCAGAGATGCCCTGGTCATCGCCTATATCGGTTTTTTTGTCGTTGGTGCGGGGGTTCTTTATTCCCAGTCTCTGCTTCAAGGGCTCTATCTGTTACTGTGCATTGCGACTCTTGTTGCTGCGATTCATGCGATGTACTCACCCGTGGATGAGTCTTCGATAAAAGGCAGTCTTCGTTTTTCTGGCTCAATATTGCTTCAGACAATTCCTTTAATATTGGCGCTGTTTATTTTTGTTCCCAGGCTTGGCCCGCTTTGGGCAGTGCCATGGCCTGAGGGTGATGCAAAAACCGGGTTGTCCGATAAAATGCAGCCAGGTGATGTTGCCAGATTAAGTCAGTCCTATGAGCTTGCATTTCGTGCTCAATTCAAGAGGGCGGTCCCCCCACCAAGAGAGAGATACTGGAGAACGCTGATCCTTGACCAGTACGATGGAAATCAGTGGTGGCAGAGTGACCTTTTACAACTCTTGAGCCAGTTTCCCGGTGAAATAGACCATGAAAGCAACTGGCAAAGTCGTTCTCCAGTCAGTGATGGCTGGTGGCAGATTGAGCTGGGCTCCTATGAATATGAGGTTTTGCTTGAGCCCAGTGGTCGGCAATGGTTGCCTGTGCTGGGGCCGGCTGCATCGGCTGCTGTTGAAAGTACTGTGTTGAGAACATTGCGTCTGGAAGCAGATAAGCCTGTCTATGAGCGGCGGCTATACAAGCCTGCTTCGGAAACCGTCATCAATAACAGCATTTCTATGCCTCCCTGGTTATCTGCTCTTAATACGGCTCTCCCGGCTGGTGTGAATCTGCAAGCTCGGTCTCTTGCTTATAAATTGTTTACTGAAGTTGGACAGGATCCATTGAGCCTGGGCAGGAGAATTCTTGAGTATTTTCATCAGGAGCCATTCTATTACACGCTGTCTCCTCCGCTGATGGGGGAGAGTGAAGTTGATGACTTTCTGTTTACTTATCGCAGAGGGTTCTGTGAGCATTATGCCAGCAGTTTTGTGTTCTTGATGCGCTCAGTGGGGGTACCAGCACGTATCGTAACGGGCTATCTGGGTGGAGAGTATCTTCCGGAAGAGAAAGTGGTCAGGGTGCTCCAGCGAGATGCCCATGCCTGGGCAGAAATATGGGTAGAGGGTCAGGGGTGGATTCGCTTTGATCCAACAGCTGCGGTTGCGCCAGAAAGAATTGACCTTGGTCTTGATGAGATGATTGAACAGGGTGGTTTATTGCAAGGGCAGATTCCATTGGCTTATCGTTTCAGCCAATCTGGTTTTTTGAAATTTTTTCGTCAGGGCTGGGAGCGCCTGGAGTATCGCTGGCAGAAGTCTGTTGTTCAATACCAGCAGGAGAAACAACAGTCTTTTATGAAACAATTGTTTGGTACTTCTTCCTATTACTGGCAACAGGTCGGCGTTTTAGGGGCATTACTGGCGCTGTTCTCTGCGCTTTTTGGATTGTTTACTTTATATCAGAAGCCGCGGAAGAATCTGCATCAAAAGGCATGGTGTCAGCTGGAACGTAAACTGGCAAGCAAAGGCTTTGAGCGTCAGGCAGGGGAAGGACCAAAAGACTTTGCTCGAAGAGTTCAGGTAGAGGATCCGATTCTTGGTGCTAAGGCTATCTCTGTGGTCGATCTGTATATTCAGTCAGCTTATTCGGACAACCAGAGTCTGGATGCAACCATATTTGATAATTTGATCAAAATGATTAAACAGTTGTAAAAGCTAACACTGCTAACGGTATTTATGGCATAGCTACATAGATACCATTGTATGTGGCAATTTTTACCGGTAATTCCTGTTCTTCTACTTGGGAGAACAATTCAACCGTTAACTCCAGCTTGGCATTTCGTCGATCACTCAGTCGAGCAAAGAATTTTTCCGGAACAGTGGATTTACAGCGTGCAAAAATGCGTCCGGTCCCCGGAGCATGGTAGGTCATTTGAGAGTCGGCGATGACTGCGGCACAGTCTTCTATGCGTGTTCTGGCATAAAGCGTGGTATAGAGCCACCCGCAAATGGTAGCCATTGCGGCAATGCTCCCGCCAAAAGCCGTTCCTTTGTCGTTTATGTTGGGTTCAAGTGGGCAACTGATAGTCAGCTCACCCTGTTGAAACTGATCAAAACTGACTTCCATACTATTCAGAAGAGGGATGTTATTTTTTATCCACTCCATCAATTCTGGTGTGAATAGGGATTCTGGTGTTGCAGTGTCCATATTGCAGGCCATCACTCGGTTGATATCAATTGCATATGACCTAAATCCTGCAATCCCAATTTCAAAAGGTCAAATAGAGGAATGAAACATGGC
>OODV01000015.1 GCA_900299555.1 uncultured Endozoicomonas sp. | reverse complement strand
GAAATTAATGCCAATGTTGACTAAAAATAATTATCAATGCAGGGTAAGTAAAACAGAGTTAAATAAACAGTAAATTGAGAGTCGTGTAATGGATAACCAATTTGAGCAAGGAAAGTTCATCGGCAAAAAAGCCAGCGAGATATTGGCACTGGAACGTAAGCAAAAACTTCTTATTCAGCAATCCAAAGAACTACAGAAAGAAGCCAATCTAGACAGATCCATTTTGTTTAACATGATTACCCACCTCCAAGAATCAACACCTCATGAATTACCCGGTCGATTTACCGTGAATGGACTGTTGATTGATATATCGGGTGGCGAACACAGTATTCATATCCAAGAAGTCCCTGAACTCATCAATCACCTCGAAGGTGAACCCACCAGCTAGCCGCTAGACCACCACAACAACCACAACAAAGGGAAATTGCTATGTCCGAAAGCAATGATGCTTCACGGCTGGACAAACTCGCCTACGAGTTAGAGAGAGCCAAAATTGCAGAGCAAAATGCAAGGGATCACCGCCTCGCCATTGAGCAGCAGTTAAGTGAGGTCGTCGGTGTCAAAGACGAGGGTAGTCATACCTTGAAGGGGGATTACTACAAGGTCACAACCTCTGCCGGGTATACCCGAACCCTCGATGAGAAAAAGTGGGGGGAGATAAAAGACAGTCTTCCGGCCTCTCTCGCAAACAACCTGGTACGGACAAAGGTAGAGCTCAACATCAAACAGCTCAAGAGCCTCCAGAGCCTCGATCCTGCTCAATACAACATCGTCGCTGAGGCAGTGACTACCAAGCCGAAAAAGGTGTCGGTTAAGTTTGAGCGCTTGGAGGATCAGTAATGGAAGACAAGAAAAGAGAAATCCCTCTGTGCCTAAAGCATGGCTCCGCTGGAATGGGTAAATCGCATTTCTCCGCTGTTGCCCTGAGTTCCATTTTCATCATTAAAAAAAAAGAGAGCCTTTCTAAGGCAACCGCCTCTCAGGAGGTGAAGTAATGGCTATCTCTCTCGAATCCATCAGCCGGTCGTCAGGTATCAAAGCACCCCGGATGGTCTGCTACGGACCTGCAGGTGTTGGTAAATCAACCTTAGGAGCCTCTGCTCCGAGCCCTATCTTTGTCTGCACAGAGGACGGCCTCGGTAAGCTCGAAGTCGATGCCTTCCCTATGATGAAATCTTTTCAGGACGTTCTTGATGCACTGACAGTCCTCTACTCATCGGATCACCAGTATCAGAGCGTGGTCATCGACAGCCTCGATCACTTGGAGCCGATGGTCTGGAAACACCTCTGTGAAACCTATGTCGGACCGAAGGGTGAGCGGTATGAATCCATCGAAGACTTCGGCTATGGCAAAGGGTTTATTCTCGCCCTCGATCTCTGGCGACAGCTGTTAAACACCTTAGATGCTCTCCGCAATGAAAAGGGCATGGCTATCATTCTGATTGCTCATTCTGAAATCAAACGCTATGAGAGTCCGACCACGGATAGCTATGACCGCCATCAGATCAAACTCCACAAACGGGCTTCCGATCTGGTTCAGGAGTCAGTCGATTGCGTTCTGTTCGCTGATTACAAGACAGTCATCGAAAAAGAAGAAGCAGGTTTCAATAAAACCAAAACCCGTGGCATCAGTACCGGAAAACGTTACCTCTTTACCGAGGCTCGCCCGAGCTTTATTGCCAAGAATCGCTATGGCCTACCATCTGAGCTCCCGCTGAGTTGGCAGGCCTTTAGTGACGCACTGACCCAATCCACCAGCCAGAAATAAGGAGATTACTCATGGCTCAATTAGGTTTTAATGCAGGCGACTACGATCCGACAGATAACTTTGAACCACTGCCGGCAGGTGAATACCTCACGATGATGACCGAGGCTTCACTTGAAAACACCAAGACCGGTGGCCGCATGGTGAAACTGACCTACACCATTATGGAAGGGCAGTTTGAAGGCCGTAAGCTCTGGTCACAGCACAACATTGTTAATAAAAGCCCGAAGGCGGAGGAAATCGGGAGGAAGGAACTGTCCCGGATTGCTCACGCCATTGGCCAGCCAATGATAAATGACACGGATCAACTGCTTAATCAGGTCGTTCGTATCCGGGTAGTGCTGAAAAACGATCCGGGCTATGGACCTAAAAATGAGGTCAAGAAGTGGATCGGTGTCGGTGGACAGCCAATGCAGCAGGCTCCCGTACCGCAGCAGCAGACCCCGGCTTATAACCCGCCACCACAGCAAAAAGCCCCGGCACAGCAACAGCCTCCGGCTGGCCACCCTGCGGCTCAACATGCAGCGCCGCCGTGGGGAGCAAAGCAGTGAGCCGGGAAGACTGGTATGCAGCGATAGCGCTTGCCTTTGGCATTGTCGTCTATACCGCCGTTCTCATTTACGTCGTCACATCATAGAGGGGTTCGCCCCTCTCACTATCAGGAAAGGACTCTATGTTTTTCAACCCAAACGGCACTTCTGCCAAGAAGGCCGACAAGGCTCGCTACACCAAAAAAAGGCTGACCGGCACTGAGCGCAAGAAAAAACGGAAGGCGCAACGGATCGCAAGACGGATTAACCGGAGGAAATAGAATGGATGCTGAACAGGAAATCAAAAAACTGAAGCTGCGGCTCGATACCCTGGAGCAGCAGTTTTATGACCTCACTTTCAGCCCCTCTGAATCAGAAGAAATAACCACAAAAATTATAAAAAAGTGCGGGGAGTATCTGGTCAATAAAACATGGGCAGAAAGGAATCATCCAGAAAACATTGATGCCGCTTACTGGATAAGCCATGCCTTTTATCATGCTTGGAAAAACAAGGATGATCAGAGTGAGCTTCAGTATCTCATCGGCATTGTGGGCAAAAGACTCCGCATTGATTCAATGCCTTCCTACACGGCCATTCTCGACTGGATCAAAGCCTTTAATAATTTCAACAAAGGTGAAGTAAAGCTTATCGGGAAAAGTGCAGCCATTAAGTTAGCCAAGGCGGGTGCGAGCAAGGAGTTGAAAAAGTACGTCCTAATGGCTGCACAAAATAACGATGCTTTTTCCATTCCCAAGATCGTCGAGCTCATTAACCGGGAAAAGGAAAAGGGAGGCAGTCATGCAAATCCCTGAACCTACCCAAACCACCATCAAAGCCATTGTCGAGCATTACGAGAACAACCAAGGTGACGCCTTCCGGGCTCACCTCGGCGGCTCCCTCATTGGTCGGCCTTGCGACCGGGAACTCTGGTATAGCTTCCGCTGGTGTACGGATACGAAGCATAGTGGCCAGTTATTGAGATTGTTTCAAACCGGGCATCTCGCAGAGGAACGGTTTATTGCTGACCTCCGCAGTATCGGTATCAAAGTTTTCGAGACTGATCCCGCTACTGGCAAGCAATTCCGGGTAACGGCCTGCCGTGGTCATTTCGGCGGTTCTTTTGATGGTGTAGGCCTCGGCTTTATCGAGGCTCCGAAAACCTGGCATCTCATTGAGATGAAAACCCACAACGAAAAGTCCTTTAAAACCTTAACCAGTAAAGGGGTGAAAGAGGCAAAACCTGAACACTATATCCAGATGCAGAGCTATATGTACTTGGCAGAGCCAAAGCTGACGAGAGCCTTTTACATTGCGGTCAATAAAAACACGGATGAACTCTACGGTGAGCGGATACGCCTCGATCCCGAGGCTGGCAAAGGCATCATTGACCGGGCAGATGCCATCATAGCGAGCGATCGGCCGCTCCAAAAAATCCACGAAGACCCGAGCTGGTATCAGTGCAAGTTCTGCAACCACCACGGAGTCTGCCACGGAGAAGAAGCCCCGCTCGTCAACTGTCGGACCTGCATGCACAGCACACCGATAGATGACGGTGAATGGCATTGTGTCAGGCATGACATGGAGATCCCGAGGGCAGTTCAAAAGACCGGCTGTGTGCTCCACCTCTATAACCCTTACCTCTTAGAGCAATTCGCAGAGCCCGTTGATAGCGGTGAGTACTGGATACGGTATCGCCTCAAATCCATCGGCGAGGAATTTGTGACAGGGACTGATAGAGGCCAGTTCTCATCCCATGAGATTAAGGCTGTAGAAGACAAAAGCCTTTTGACGGATGAGAAGTTGAACGGCCTAAAAGATCAATTCGATGGAACGATTGAGGGAAGCAAATAATGGACTTAACCAAAACGTATAGATTTCTCCCTGCAAGCATTCTGCCTGAAAAGGACATTATTGACCTGATTGGTCATAGCAAGGATATCGGGCTTAGCTTTACTTCATTCATTGATGGGAAGTTCACTCCACCAGTGACTCATTATCTGGTCGAAGATGATTCACCCTTTGACCGCTATGCCGAGGCTGCGACCAGTGAAACCATTGATTTTCTGGAAGGCCAGTTAGAGAACCTGCAAAACCAGACAATTCAACTCCGTGATCTGTTCGCCATTGCCGCACTGGTCGGAGAGTTTGCCGCTAACCGTGGCACTACCATCGAACAGGCTGTGAACTTTTCCTACACCATCGCTGACCGGATGCTAAAGGCGAGGGAGGCTGGTGATGAAAGTTAGATGCTATTCGACGACTGATGATTTGGTGCATGACATTACTATTGATGGTGAGGGAAGGAGCTCCAATATTCTCAAAGTTGAATTTAAGCAGGTGCCGTTTGTTGATAAAGCATTCATCCATCGAATCCTCGATGCTTTGATGGAAGAAGTTCGGGAGCAGTTTATGGCTTGGAATGCTGATAATGAATTTGGCCGTAACCCGACTTATTTTGACCGTAAGAAGGCCGAGCGCACTGCCATAAAAATCATTGAAGATATGAAGCGAGGCTCCAATGGCTTATGAACTCCGCTGGTATCAGTCGGAGGCCATTGATGCGATCTATCAATACTTCAGCGCCTCCGATGGTAACCCGTTGGTCTGTGTCAGTACTGGCGGTGGCAAGTCTATTATCATTGCTGATTTTATCCATGGTGTATTAAAGCACTGGTCAGACCAACGGTTCCTGATTCTCTCTCATGTGAAAGAGATCATTGAGCAGAACCATGAAAAGATCGTCACTCTCTGGCCAGAGGCTCCTACTGGTATTTACTCGGCCTCTATGAAGTCGAGGGATACGGACGCACAGGTATTGTTTGCCAGTATTCAGAGTGTTCATAAACGGGCAGAGCAGCTTGGCCACTTTGATCTGTTACTGATTGATGAGGTACATACCCTGAATAGTGAGCGTTCGGAGTCAATGTATACCGGCTTCATTAACTCCCTTCGGGAAATAAACCCTGCCCTAAAAATAGTTGGCTTTACGGCCACCCCTTATCGGATGAAACAGGGATTGCTGACGGAGGGGAAGAACCCGCTTTTTGATGAGATTGTCTACGAGACAGATATTCAACGACTCATTGACGATGGTTTTCTATCGCCGCTCCGTTCAAAGGCCGGTAAGGAAAAAATAGACCTTAATGGCGTGAGAACCCGGCAGGGTGATTTTCTCACAAGCGATATGGAGGATGCCGTAAAGAAAAATGATGTGACGGAAAAAGCGGTCACTGAAATCCTCGAGTACGGTGAGGACAGAAAGGCATGGCTGATCTTCTGTGTCAGTATCGCCCACGCCGAATGGGTCAGAGACTTGTTAGTTGATGAGGGTATAGTCGCTGAATGTATCACTGGCGGCACTCCGAAGGATGAGAGGGCGCAGATACTAGCCGACTATAAAGCCGGTAAGATCAAAGCCCTCACAAGCCAAGGCGTACTGACTACAGGCTTTGATGCCCCACTCACTGACATGATCGCCTTGCTCCGGGCAACGAAGTCACCCGGGTTGTATGTCCAGATATTAGGCCGAGGCCTCCGTATTAGCCCGGAGACAGGCAAGACTGATTGCTTGGTACTCGATTACGGTGGCAACGTCGAGAGGCATGGACCGCTAGACCGGATCAGCGTTGACCATATCAAGGCAGGTAAAGGGACGGGCGAAGCCCCAATCAAGGAATGCCCTGAATGCTTTGAACTGATCCTCGCAGGCCTCCGGGTATGCCCTGCCTGCAACTATGAATTTCCTGAACGTGAAAAGCACGAATCGGAAGCATCCAGTGCAGCCTTGCTCGCCTCCCAGGTTGAGCCTGAATGGCTCGATGTAGATGAGATTATTTACAACCGCCATGAAAAGAACAGCAAGCCGCCCTCTGTCCAAGTCAGTTATCGGTGCGGATTTTCAACCGTCCGTGAGTGGGTCTGTTTTGAGCATGGCGGGTATGCACGACAAAAGGCTGTTTTGTGGTGGGTAAAACGCTTCGGCCACGAGCCGCCACCGGAGTTCACCGATGATGCCCTCGACCGGCTAATCAACGTCCGGGATATGCGTGAGCCCTGCCGGATAGAAGTCATTCAGGACGGTCGTTGGCAGCGGGTCAGGGCTTATGACTTTACCACCAAGGAAGGGACTCCGAGCGAATGGAACGACAATCCGGCTCTCAGGCCGAGACAGAATGATGCCTTCGAGGCTGGCCACTTTGATGTGTTTGATACGGATATTGATTTTTAGGAGATGGGGATATGGATATTGTTCAAAAGTGCGAGAAAGATCAAACCATGATCCACTGTTTTGAGTTTAAAGAGGAAATAGTATTGAGGTTTGAGAAAGCTATTGAAAAGAAAAAGCTTAACGGCTCAACTCAAGTCGAAAAGCTAATTCTTGAATGGCTCAGAAAAGAGGGAATGTAGAGGATCTCTACTTCCTCTTTCCTTCAATTTTGAGTATTCGCTTTTTCCCTTTGAACACATTAGCAGAATAGTCTTTAAATACCTCAATTTTGATCTTTATACCGGATAGAAGGTGAATAACTGCAATCGTTCGCTGCCCTTCTTTTTCGGGTGAATGTATGACTATTTTTTCAATAGTATTTTTAAGCGCCTCAACAAAAGGCATCTGATCTTCTCTGGTGGCCTTCCCTAGCTGAAACCGCTTATGAAAAGCATTTATGTGATCTATACTTGCCGCCATGTTTGGGGAGGCTAACATTGTTAGCTGTTCCTGTATTTCTACAATCTGCTGGTTAATAAAGCCTATATCTTTCTCAAGGCCTACAATCATCCGAACCCCAGTTTCAGAGCCAGCTGCTACAAGCTTGGCGAGATTATCTACTTGGCCTTGTTTATCTTCTAGCTCAGTTTGTTTGGCTGATAGTTCTTTTGAAAGCTTTGTCTTTTTGCTATTTGATGCACTTACTAGCATGTCATCTTTATCTATCACTGCGATAGCTTTTAATAAAACAGTTTGAAAGTCATTTGTAGCAATAACTGAACTTTGGCTGCATTCTGTTCTATATGTTAATCGAGTCTTACACTTGTATGATGAATACCTGTTTGAACCATTAACGCCCATGGCATAACCACATTCTCCACAGAATAAGAGTGACCTAAAAAAATTGGTTTCTCTTTTAGCAGGTCTGCCTGATTTAATTGTTGCTCTGCTTTTTATTGCGGCTTTAGCGGCATAAAAAGTATCTTCGTCAATTATTGCCGGGTAAGCCGGTATTTCTATATGCAGACTCCTATACTTATCCGAGGCAAGCTCTTTTGGTTCATATAACCCAAGAACTCTTTTTTGCGTAAACAGGTTATTTAAATATCTAGTTGAAACAGTAAATTCCTCTCCGTACTTTTCTCTCATTGATTTTATGATTAAGCCATAGCTCATATTATGATTTATACAGAGGTCAAAAACCTCCCTTATCATATCTGCCCGCTTTTCAATAATAGTTGGAGAATCTGTATTTACATCTATCCAATCTGGATATATACGCTTATGAGCAATAATGCCGTTCGCAATTTTTTCTCGACGATCTTTCCAACTCTTCTTTAGCCGTTTAGATTTTGTTGCACTTTCTTCATGTGCCCGAGATAAAATTGTTATGGAAATAAGTAGTGGACCAAAGTTTGCCTCTATACTTTCTTTGCTATAGATCATGCGATCATGGTACGTACAGATAGAAATTTCAGTATTAAGTATCCGAATGAACAGTTCTAAAGCATCCATAATGTTCGCTCGGCTTAATCGGTCAAGGCTTTCAACAAGCAAAATCGCAGGTCGCCTTATCAGGCCATTATCTACAGCATTTAAGAAGCTACCAAGTGCAGCTTTATCATCAAGGTTTTTGCCATGAAAGGCAGACTTGCCAATGTCAGTAAGTTTGAAGCTGGTGTCCATCGTCCAGCCTTGTTCATTACAAAAGGCTTCGCTATCCTCGATCTGTCTTTTTATACCTCCGCCTTTCTTCTGCTTTAGCGTGGAAATACGGTGGTATGAGTAACAGTAAGTCGTCCTTGCAATAGTTGTATCCATAGCTTTTTTTATATTCATAATGCCTCCAACTATCCTGCATTAGTAATTATCAAAAAGCTATTAAATTATTACCAATATCGAGATCTGGAAAAACAATCCCGAGAAGGTGTTTGGGATTACCGAGGAGTTCTATAAAAAGTATCCCAACACCACGATACGTTTGACACGAGCTCTGATTCGCGCAGCTCAATGGCTGGATGCCAATGATAATGCCAATCGACCTGAGGCGGTCAAAATCCTTTCGCAATTCAACTATGTTGGCGCTGATTATGAAGTCATCGCAAATAGCATGACAGGTACCTTTGAGTATGAGAAAGGCGACAAACGACCTGTAGAAGACTTCAATGTTTTCTTTCGCTACAACGCTACCTACCCCTATTACTCGGATGCGATCTGGTATCTCACACAGATGCGTCGCTGGGGGCAGATTGCAGAAGACAAGAGCGAT
Organism: uncultured Endozoicomonas sp.; assembly: GCA_900299555.1. Classification (GTDB taxonomy): domain Bacteria; phylum Pseudomonadota; class Gammaproteobacteria; order Pseudomonadales; family Endozoicomonadaceae; genus Endozoicomonas. The sequence continues at coordinate 12,629 of OODV01000015.1, read as the reverse complement.
GAGTGGTACAAGGAACTGGCAGCCAAGGTGTACCGTCCAGACATCTATGAAAAAGCGGCGCTGTCTCTCGTGGATGAAGCGCTGGTTAAACTGCAGGATTTTCCAGACTTTGAATCAGAAGATGGTTTCCGTGACCCACAGACCCACTTTATCGATAACCTGGTCTACAACGGCAAAAAACCAAATGACTACATCAACCAATTCACCATCGGTCTGAAGCAGGGTGACAGGATTTGATCCTGTTGCCTTTCTTAAAGAGAAAGTGAAGGAGAGTAGATTATGACGGATGCCACGGTTGTCAGTCAGTCAGTGCATGGCGAACAGAACAAGCTATCGCCACTGTCTTTTCTTTCCAGGCTAAGCGAAAAAATCGCGGTGAATCCCGGAAAGGTGTTCAGCACGGTACTGATGCCCATCATTGGTATCGTTGTCTTTCTGCTGATCTGGTCTGGAGCTGCCCGGAATATTGATACCTCGTTGGGCAAATTTCCCGGACCAGTGGTTGTGTGGGAGCAGTTTGGTTCTCTTTATCAGGAGCATGTAACCGAGCGGGAAAAGGCAGAAGCATTCTATGAGCGGCAGGAGAAACGTAATGCTGCCCGCGTCGCGAAAGATCCTGACTACGTTCCGAAAATATGGGCCTATACCGGCAAGGAAACCTTTCTCGATCAGATCGCTACCAGCCTGGTAACCGTGATGAGTGGGTTTATGCTGGCGGCTCTAATTGCGATACCTCTTGGTATTGTCATTGGCCTTAATAAAACACTGAATGCGGCGGTGAACCCGATCATTCAGATATTCAAACCGGTTTCTCCCCTGGCTTGGCTGCCGCTGGTGACCATGGTTGTCAGTGCTCTATATATCAGCCCTGATCCCCTGGTAGCCAAGTCTTTTTTAAATTCGATGATCACCGTCATGCTTTGCTGTCTGTGGCCAATGGTGATTAATACCTCGGTCGGTGTGTATTCACTGGATAGTGATTTGGTAAACGTCAGTCGTGTATTGCGCCTGCCTGCACTGAAACACGTTCAGAAAATTGTTCTACCTGCATCTGTACCCATGATCTTTACCGGTATGCGACTCTCTCTGGGGGTGGCCTGGATGGTGCTGATTGCTGCAGAAATGCTGGCTCAGAACCCGGGGCTGGGCAAGTTCGTCTGGGATGAGTTTCAGAATGGCAGTTCTAACTCTCTGGCGCGCATTATGGTTGCCGTAATTGTAATTGGTGTAATTGGTTTTGGCCTTGATCGAACCATGCTGCAGATTCAACGGTTTGTCTCCTGGGATAAATCAAAGGTCAGTCATTAATAAAGGGAACCCAATTCATGAGTACACTGCTGGACATCAGTCATATCGATATGGTCTTTGATACACCGAAAGGCCCTTTTACCGCGTTCAAAGGTGTTGACCTGAAAATAGCCAAAGGGGAGTTTGTCTCTCTGATTGGTCACTCGGGGTGTGGAAAGTCAACGGTGTTGAATATCGTGGCGGGGCTTCTGCAGGCCAGCAGTGGTGGAGTGATTTTAAACGGTCGGGAGGTTTCCGAGCCTGGACCGGACCGGGCAGTGGTGTTTCAGAATCATTCTCTCCTTTCCTGGTTGACGGCTTATCAGAATGTTGAGCTGGCGGTGAAGCAGGTATTTGGTCGTTCAAAAAACAAGGCAGAGACCAAAGAGTGGATTGAGCATAATCTTCAGCTGGTGCATATGGATCATGCCATGCATAAGCGCCCGGATGAGATCAGTGGTGGCATGAAACAGAGGGTGGGAATTGCCCGGGCACTGGCTATGCAGCCGGAAATTCTGTTAATGGATGAACCATTCGGTGCTCTGGATGCCCTTACCCGGGCTCATATGCAGGACTCTCTGATGGAAATCCAACAGGAACTGAATAACACCGTGATCATGATCACTCATGATGTGGATGAGGCTGTTCTGTTATCTGACCGTATCGTGATGATGAGTAATGGTCCTGCCGCCACGGTGGGAGAGATTCTTGAGATCAATCTGGAAAGACCCCGTGATCGCTTGGAGCTGGCACAGGATCCGGAATATACACGACTGCGCTCAGAAGTCTTGAAATTCCTTTATGAGAAACAAAGGAAGGTTGAACCCATTGTTAAACCCAGAACCAGGAAAAAGGTGAAGGAAAGCAGGCAGCATGAAGCTGCTTAAGGAGAGAGGAAGTGCTCTGTAACTGCTACAGAGCACTTAAAGCTATTATCGATACAGGTTTACTTGATCTCGCAATTCGATAGCTGCATTTCTTGCTGCCTTGGCAAAGTCATCGTCATCACTGGCATAAATAATGCCACGGGATGAGTTCACGATAATTCCCTTGCCTTCGCTGTTGAGGCCATTTTTAACGGTTGCCTCAACGTCACCACCTTGAGCACCAAGGCCTGGCACCAGAAACGTCATGTCTCCGGTAATTTCCCGAATACGCTTTAACTCAGTTGGGTTTGTTGCACCAACAACCAGCAGGATATTGTTATTCTGATTCCACTGCTCCTGACACATCCTGGCAATGACTTCATACAGCATGGCAGGCTCACCACTGTCCTGCTGGACGGACAGGTTCTGAATAGCGGCAGCGCCTGGGTTTGAGGTGCGGCACAGAACTACAGTTCCCTTATCCGCATAGCTCGAGAATGGTTCTATCGTGTCAATTCCCATGTAGGGGTTTACGGTTACCGCATCGGCTTGATAACGCTCAAAGGCTTCAATGGCGTACTGGCTGGCAGTACTGCCAATATCTCCACGCTTCGAGTCGAGAATAACCGGGATATCAGGGTATTGAGTCCGAATATAATCAATTGTCATGGCCAGTTGATCTTCTGCACCACAGGCATGGTAATAGGCAGCCTGAGGCTTATAAGAGCAAACCAGATCGGCAGTAGCATCAATAATGGCTTTATTGAATTCAAAGATAGGCTTTTCCATCGCCTGAATCGATGCAGGAAAGCGCTCGGGTGAAGGATCAAGGCCTACACACAACAGAGAGTTGTTTTTCTCCATGGCAGCCTGAACCCGATCAAGAAACCCCATTTTTAACCTCAGCGTTATGTAAAAAGTGCTGAGCGGGGAGTCTAGCAGTATCCGTTATCTTTTACATGCTTTGGGAGCGTCGTTGTTGCTCGGTCAGGTAAGGCTATTTCCCATCAACCCGATATAGTGAGAACTACCGACACATTGTTTAGGGTAAGGGATGTTTGCGACCATCAGGGTAAATCGTGATGATAACAAGGCCTATCGGCTCTGATGGTATTTTTGTTGTCAGGCTGTATATCGCAGAAAAGAGGCACTGTCATTCTGACTCAGGCCGTCGATTTGACTCCTGATCAACACGACATCAACAACAGGCATTATGCAGAGCTGGTGGATATTCAAGACAACATAACCAGAGCTTATAAGCTTGGGCCGTATACACAGAAGTATATCCTTAGAAAAACGGATCGCTTAGGCAGCACCACCCCTAATTCAATTATCTACTGAGGGTCGCCGGTGCAAGGGTTCATTTAAAGTATTCACTATTCATATCAACTGATCATAAAGCTGATGAACAGTTAGCTATTTCAGGCTTGCTGGCTCATGCGCAGCACTATCAGAAAATGTCGTTACTGGAACTTCTACAGCTGGAGTTAAGGTATCGTTCTTATGAGAGCAGGCTATCAAGCAGTAAATGGGCTGACTGGGTTAGAAGCTATGAACGGTTTACTGATCTTCAAGCGATTGCCTATGGGTATGGTAAGCTCTTAATTGAGCAGAAAAGAAAGGCCCAGCTTTATCTTCATAATATTAAGGACTCCTATGATCAGGAGTATGAGTTCAGTGCATATCTGACGGAGGAAGAAATCGCATCATTGAGTGCGGATGCTGATCTTTTTCATACTCGTTTGGAGCTAGAGCTTACCGTTTTAAAGTGACCCGTTTTTAGAGAGATAGCCAGCCATTTTCCAGTTAAGAAGTAGCTTCTAATGAAGGTCGTCAGGACAGTTCTTAAGAGGTATCTGCTCTAAATATATACATATACAAGAGCAGATATCCATGAGAGCAGTCAGCCCATCTTCACATGTTTTGGGTGTTCTCTTACCCGCTTAAGCCAGGCCATGATAAAAGGAAAGTCAGTCAGGCCATATCCGCCCTCTGGAGCAACGTGCGTATAGCCATAAAGGCAGATATCGGCAATGGTCATCTGGTCACCAACCAGCCAGTCATGGTGTTCAAGATGTGTTTCCATGACCTGCAACGCCTTGTAACCACTGGCTTTCTTTGCCTGAAGTGTAGCCTCATGTTTCTTGGGTCTGCCCAGGTATTTCACGATAAACCTGGCTGTTGCGATATATGGCTCGTGGCTGTATTGCTCAAAAAACTGCCACTGGAGAACTTTTGCCCTTAGGAAAGGGTCTGAAGGCAGGTAGTCTGTACCGTCAGCCAGGTAGTTCAGGATGGCATTGGATTCCCATAGGTAGCTCCCATCTGGCAACTCCATGACAGGAATTTTACCGTTGGGGTTCATGGCCAGAAACTCATCAGTATGCGTTCCACCACCAAGGATATTGATGTGTTCCCACTCGCAGTCAATATTCAGGTGATTCATCAGCAGTTTAATTTTATAGCAGTTGCCGGACTGGGCGTCTCCGTAAACTTTGTACACAGGCTTCCTCCTGTTTGCCAAAATTTAATCCGACATTCGTACTCTTTCTTTAAAGACGACGCAAGTTCAATTTGTAGGTTGGTGATGACAGAGGGTAAGCTTTCGGGGTATTTGGTGGTTTCATAAAGACTGTGTGATAAACGACACTGTTTAGTCTTTTATAAAGAGTGGGCTTTTAAAAGCTACCACCTATAAAATGCAGACTTTTCTGAGAATATAAGGTGTTCGGAATGATTGATAATGATGACTTGATGGATGGTGAAGCGGTCATCGAAATAGTAGAGAATCAGCTGGCAGAAAATAACCCGCCAAGAGTTAAAGAAACGCTGATGCGGCTGATGCTTGAGGGGGTCGACAGAGAAGAAGCAATTCAATATATAGCCTGTGCCCTGTGCGTTGAACTGGTGGATGTGGTTAATAATCAAACTGCATTTAATGAGCAGCGATACAACACTAACCTGAATGCCCTACCAGAGATGCCATGGGCAGAGGAACTCTGAAAAAACGCTCCTTACTTATTATCATCAACTATTTTGTCTCTTCCTGATTTTAACAATTGAGTCATACTGCTTGAACCACCATAAAAAACAGGGTTGTTGCCTGATGGTTTAGGGCTATTTTGCAGTGTATGGCTCTTGCTTTTTTAGGTAAGACAAAATGCAGAATATCCTGCTGTTCAGCCTGTGTTCCTTTGTCTGGGGCTCGACATGGTATGCCATTTCTTTTCAGTTGGGTGATGTTGATCCGCTATGGTCTATCAGTTACCGATTTCTACTGGCTGGCCTTATTTTAATGGCGGTCTGCTTCCTGCAACGGGCACCTGTCCAATTCACAGTACGACAACATCTCAGAATATTCCTGCAGGGTATTTGCTTCTGCGGTATTTCCTACTGGCTGGTTTATCTCAGTGAGCTTTATATCAACAGTGCACAGTCTGCACTGGTGTGTACCAGTATGCTTTATCTCAACGTCATCATTGGCCACTTCTGGCTTGGGAATCCGGTCCGTTTGCCTGTGGTAATTGGTGGAATGCTTGGTTCTCTGGGAATCGTGATGGTCTTCCTGCCTGAGTTAGCGAGTAGTCTGACTACTGATCTGATGAAGGGTATTGTTATGGCGTTTGTTGGGTGCATATTTTTTTCAATTGGCAGTTTGATATGTGAAATCAATAAAAAAAGTGGGCTTCCTTTATTACCTGTAGTGATGACGGCTATGATGTACAGTTCAATATTTACTGCAGTCTTTGCACTTTCCCTGGGAAAACTGCCTTCGTTTCAATGGAGCAAACCTTATGTGTTTTCTTTGTTGTACCTTGCTTTATTCGGATCGATTCTGGCAATGACATCCTATGTTGCCCTGATTGGGCGAATTGGTGCTGATCGCACAGCCTATGTAGATGTTATTTATCCAATCATCGCTTTATTTATTGCGACCATATTTGAAGGCTATCAATGGACAACTCTGAGCTTATTGGGTGTTGTAGTAGTTCTTATTGGCAATTACATTGCTTTGGGAATAAAAAGCAATAAAAGCTGTCTCAATGATTAAAACACTATTACATAGTTACTATTAATATTATTTATATAGAATGGAAAGTAGATATGGGGCCATCAATACAAGGCTTTAAGGTATATTACCCAAAAAGTATCGATGAAATTAGGGATATAATTGAAAAAAAATGTAAACATGATAATCAAAAAAAAACTTCGCAAACTATAAGCGTGTTAAATAGTATCCCTGAAGCGGTAGCGAGATCTTTATCTTGCGAATCTGACCATTATCAATCAACCTCTCTTGGTGACAGGTCTATTGTCAGAGTAGAGAGCTCTGATGATAATTTAGGAATTTCAAATCTATCGATCGATAATGTATTGGAAACACTTCTACCCTTTGCTACAGGTTCTAAAAGTCTGAGAGATATACTATCTGATGGTCAAATATTTTTTTCTAAAAAAAAATGAGTTTTCCCAGGTAAAAAATTAAATAAATTGCTTGATAGTATTCGTGCTATATCTAAAGAAGAGATACTGGTAGATACTATGAGGAATTCCTGTAGAAAGATTGAGGTTCAAAAAGAATTTGATAAGATTCTTGGTGAGATATCAGTTGATTATGATGATCCTGAATTTATTGTGGAGAGCACCTGTAATATTTTATCTTGGTGCTTAGTAAGGATCTTTCTTTTTTTTAATAGTGATGGTTGTCGTGATTCTAAAGATGTTTCAATGATGATATTTTGTCATATATTTCTTAGTGAATCAAAATTACAGGCAAGAGTTATGAAAGAGTTTTCTCTTATGGATACTCATCGTTGCCGGGTAATTGTTGAGTTGGTTATTCCAGCAATTAATGAGTTTTGTGATGATAAAAATCTTCAAGTTTTTCAGCTTTTTCTACTACCAATGATTGATCCAAATTGCTTGACTGAAAGTGAGTTATGTATGATCAATCTATCAAGGGTGATAGAAAACTTTGATAATTTTATTTTACTGTTAGAACAGGTGCTGGACTGTAATAATGGTAAAAATGATTTTTATTCTGTAATGATGCTGGTCGAAATATTAGTACGATCTTTATATCATGTTAAATCTATATCAGGGTGTATGAATAGAGATGATTCTACCTCTCTTAATATCTACTCTGATAAAGTTTTTTGCCTTATGATAAACCATTGCAGACGATTCTATGATGATGCTTTCATTAGCCTTAAAGAAAGTCATTATACCTTTACAGAAAGAGACAGGCACAATAATAAAATATTGTTTTCTACGTATCAGCATGATTACCCAATAATTCTCAGGGGAGCTTTTATATATTTGCATGAACTATATATAAAAGAACAGTTTTCATCTGAGGTAGCTCAATTTTCTGACTTTTTCAGATTCTATCTACTGACTTCAGGTAGTTTCAATTATGAGTCTCCTGATCAGCAGAAGGAAAATAATAAAATTGTCTATACAAGCCTGTGTCAGTTGATAAAACTAGTAGAAATGTGCATTACAGATAAAGTAGATATTTCTATTGAAGAACGGGAGGAGTTATTAATTGAGCTTGTCAACTATGCAGAAACTTTAGTATTTAGGAATTATAATGAAGTAATACAAGACATAGTTACTAAGCTTTTGAATATTTCAGATCAGTTTGGGTGTGAAAAGCTTAAGAAATACATTCATATGTTATTTGTAAGAATAATTCCTCCTAATTATGAATTTCCTGAAGGTTTTGAATTCTGTCATATGAAGTCTATGATTATATCTGCTCGTTCAGGAGATTATTATTCAAGATCATTATATATGCTCCATCTTATGGGATTGAAGTTGGACTTTATAAAAGGCTTCAAAAAGTATGACCAAGTATTATTGCCTGATATTGCCATGAAGGTTCTAACTTATAACGCGGGTCTTGAATTTAGAAGTTATCAAAAGAACTTGTCTAATGAATTGATTTCAAGGCTTTTTGGTGGATATTTTAAAAATGAAAGTAGAGGGGGCAAAGAATTTATGTATGCCATTTCGGCATTGCTAATGGAGGTGGTTTATAACTATGATAGAGTTAAACCAACTGTTGAATTGGATGAGAATATTAAAGATGTAGTGGGAAGGACAAAAAACAATGCCCTTTATCGTTCTATTGTTGCTGTGGCTGTTTATATTTCACGTGGAGCTGATGAAGCCTTTAAAGTTATTAATTCTTGTCAGCGTTATTGTAATCAATTGGTTTGGGTTAAAGGTTGGATTTTGCAGGACCAAGGAATGTTTTCTGATGCGATTGATGTTTTTAAGGAAATTCCTAGGTCAGAAAAATTTCATTTAGTGAATATGGCAACATGCCTGTGGTCTAAGTATGAAGAATATGAATGTCCAACTGATGAAAAGCATCAATGCTTCGGTGAAATTATTGGATACTGTAATTCTGCGCTTGAATACTACAAGGGTTTTCCTGAGCATACGATTGATCATATTGCTGAGATTAATCAAATCATAGATCAAGTTGAGAAGGCTAGCAGTAATGTAAAACCTTATGCTTCATCGATAGTAATGAATTCATTAGATAACCTTTTTTATGATGAGAGTGATATTGATCGAGATATTGTTAGTTCAAAAAAGAAGAAAAAGAAGAATAAAAAGAAATATCATAATACTACCAGTGAAGGATTGCATGATGTAGAGAGTAAAGTTTGTTCAGGTGAAGATGTATTAAAATTGCATGAATATGATAGTGTCGAATGCTTACTTCCAAAACAGTATCAGATTGCTAATCAAGATGAATCTAATCTTTGGGGTTATGTTAAAAAAAATGCTGACAGACTTATAAATAAGTACATGATACATATGCCAGATGTTCGGTTTTGGAATAAGCCTAGTATTGTTGCTTCAGGTTCTTTGAAAACCTCTAAAAGAGTTGTTATATCCTCTGGAAAAAATCATTACAGCTATTTTAGTCCGCTAGTCCAGTCGACAATGAGAAAGATTGATCAATATGAAAAAGATGGTGATTTTGAAAAAATTATTAATATTATTTTTAATATTTTGCTAAGCAAAAATAATGGTTTCTTAATTGGGCAAAATATAATTTTTGATCGGTTGGGGTGGTTGCTTTTTAATAACAGTGATATGTTGCTTCCTTATCAGTCTAAAAAGTCTCGGCTCATTCTTCAAAGATATTCTACATGTATGTTCCTGATATCAATTGCGAATAACCTGTCTATGGATATCAGTCACTCCGTTTCCAACAGAATGATTGAATCCTATGATGTGATGGCTATAGTAGAAAGGGTTAGAGAGTGTTTGTCGGAAATTGAAGGGCAAGATCTTGATGGGCATAACCTGTGTCATCAGTTCAAAGTAAGAATTTGTTGTCGCCTCACGAATATTTATCATGCCCTAAGGTTCTCTGGAGAGGGTAGAAATATAGGTAAACCTCTAATGGAACTCAGGGGTGAGTTACTTCCGGAACAGAAAAAATATGCCAAGGAACTACGGAAGCAAGAGCTAATGATGTCACCTTTTGAATCAAAAGTGAGGGTGGTTAGCACTTTAATTAACTATCCGAGCTAAAATATATTGACTGGTTTTAAGATGCCAGAGGTATCAGTTGATGATTTCGGATAAAGAATTTATTGGTTATGTCATCCAACGTTCAAAAGAGGCGGTAGAAAATAAACAATTACCATTTTATGCACTGCTTGCTCATAAAGGCAGGGTTCTTATAGAAGCTGAAAACAGCGTGTTAACTGATAACGATATTACCTGCCATTCTGTCATGAACGTTATTCGTCGCGCAGGTAGAGAATTGTCTCAGGAGGTATTGAAAAAGAGTGTTCTCTATGCCAGCTCTGAGCCTTGTGCAATGTGCTCTGGGGCTGTTTACTGGGCGGGAGTATCAAGAGTTGTGTTTGGCTGTAGTGGAAAAGCCCTCCAGCAGATTGTCGGACAATCCATTAGTGTGAATTGCCAGGATATTTTTAATCACTGTCATCCCATCATTGAAGCTGTTGGCCCAGTTGAAGAAGAGCTGGCTTCAGAATTGATAATGGAATTCTGGCCACACCCTTCATGACATAATTCATTAATTATAAAACTTAGACAGTTGGTTATCAGTCCAGCTCCATAAGGTTTTGGCCTGGGCACTATCCTTGGCCTGCTTTCCTACTTTTCTGACCTTCGAGTTAGCAAAGTAAAAACCATTCTGCCCATCAACTTTCGGCTCAAAGGCTAGATGCAAAGTCGTTGCTGCGCCTTGTTCTGGTGACTTTAAAAATGGCCGAAATATTGGGAATAAAAAACGACTCAGGATTGTGTTGTCACCAGAGCCAAGATTGGTATTTACTGCGCCAGGGTGAACGGTATAAGTGTTTACAGGGTGATTGGAGAGCTGTTCTGCAAGCTCAAGGTTGAACAGCATGAGGGCTAGCTTTGAGTGGCCATAAACCGGGAAAGTTTTAAATCCCTTCTCGGCATTGATATTTTCAAAATCGATGCGCTTTGCCATCTTATAGCCTTCAGAGCTGACATTAATAATCCGGCTATTGTTGTCTGTTTGATTGCCAGAGCTTTTAAGTAAAGGAAGAAGTTGGGTTGTCAGCAAGAAAACACTAAGATAGTTAACAGCAAACATCGCCTCATAGCCATCTTGAGTCGTCTCATGGGTGGTATTAATAATACCTGCGTTATTGATGAGCAGGTGAAGTGGTTTGCCTGAATCGATATAACACTGGCTTGCCTTACTGACGTCTTCCAGAGAGGTCAGATCTGCAAGAATGATATCAATGTCATGATTACCTGTTTCTGCCGCAATCCGCTGTTTCAGTGACTTGCCTTTTTCTGAATTACGGCAGATCAAAGTGGTGTGATAACCACGCTTTGCAACTCCAATAGCTGTTGGAATACCGATACCACTGGTTGCCCCGGTAATAAGTGCATATTTCTTTTTTTTCACTTTTGTCATCCCTTCATTTTTCGAATATCTTCCGTTATAGAAAAACTTCTCTAGCTTAATCCGTTGGCAACTCTAACACAGTAATAAAAAGGTTGTGTTAACACCTTGTTTTTTTAAGTACTGAATTTATACGGTAGGTTTAACAAAAGTGAGCTTATAGTAGGTTGAAGAAAAGAGTTACTTATATTGACAAGAATATCCACTTTAAGATTCTTGGTTTTTATCTAAACGACATAGAAAAATTGTGATTTAGTTATAATTGGATGGAGAGGGCGGTGATTAAAAGAGTGGGCTTGTTTATGTCCTGCGTATCTGTCCCTGTATGAACGAAAGAATGCCCGAGGGGCAGAAGCCTGCCCCTGACAGCATTAGCTTTCCCCTTTCAGCTTACGCTTAAGAATGTTGTAAATTTCGTGCTGGTCTCTGCTGTGAACAAATCGCAGCGCTTCTCTCAGTGTGGGCAGGCTGCTGGCAATCATCGGGCAGTCTAATAACTGATCGAGCTTTTCCATGTGCAGGATATCCGGACGTACCTGTTTGACTGGTGTTTCTTTAATTTCCGAGCTGCCCATTACCAGTTCAGCCAGACTGATCTGACTGAGTAAGCTTTTAATACCAATCAGAGCAAAGGCCAGATGCTGACGTGAGTGTGGGAAGGGGTTATTGATGCCATAGCAGATCATCCGGCTGTACATCTCAATCTGCACGAGAGCGCTGTCATGGCAACCCAGAGGGTTGTCGATGCTGTCCATGCTCTCCAGGCCAATCATATCTTGGCTTAGATCCTGTATGGTTAACTCCTGCTGACCGAAAACTGGCTTGATCGATTCCATGGCTTTACTCCCCTACAAGTCATTTTCAGTCTTTTATATCATTGATTTTGCAAAAGATTGTCTAACAAAGCGGCCAGTATTGCTGACCAGACGGAAAACAAGGCCAATTATTCGCAAATAAGCAGTTAATTGATAAAAATCAGCAGGATACATGCTCCTTTGTTTGATGAGCTTCCAAGCCATGCACCTCTTCCTATGGGTTCCCTCTTTTCTTAAGGTCTTCTTTGCCATCAATAAGCAGAGCCTGCTCTCACATGGAAGATCTCAGCAGAGAATTAGTTAGTGGTCTAAAATATTTTTCTGTGGCTGATTTGAAGCTTGTTAACTTTGGTTGTGATTTTGCTGTATTTTGATGATTTTATTCAATGTTTTTGTATTGATGTGTAATGCCATGTTGGTTAGACTTCTAATCAATTGGCTGTTAAATAACAAGAATGTGCTGAAAGTGAGTGTTCTATTTATCTATCAATGTGTGTCCTTTGATAGATTTTGTTCATGGTTTCATCTTGTCAAATCCATGGCTCTCAGGCCGCTGCTCCTGCCAGATCTATCTACCCCAAGCCTCCAGTGCAGTGCTTGGGTTTTTAGTCATTCTTACCTGTGTTTTTTTATAAATAGGATTTCGCAGTGAGTCGGTTTCTATTGATACCTAAATCCTGCAAAGGTTCTTCGATCCGAAGTTGCAATATCCTGTAAATGAAG
>OODV01000100.1 GCA_900299555.1 uncultured Endozoicomonas sp. | reverse complement strand
CGGGTAGCTGTGGTCGACGAGACATCTGTTCCAGATAAAACGCTTGATAATGATGTCTGAGCATAGCTGGCATCAGCTAAAGGATTTAGAAAAAGCGATTGGTATAAAATAGTGTTTTAGCATAAAAAAACACCAATTTTTAATCCTAAGCGGGAACTTGTTCCTGATAAAACGTTCAAAGTAAGTGATGGGGGTATTAGTCAGCAGAGCAATTTCACTTTAACTTGAGTGGAGAGCAGAGCGTATGATGCAGAAAAGTCTTGCCCCCCAGATACTGATAGCCCTGATTTTGGGAATGGTCACTGGCATAACAATCCAGCTAGCGTCCTCCCCCGAAGGTATCATTCAGGAATATCTGGTCAGTGGCCTCTTTCACGCCGTCGGCTTGATGTTTGTGGCGATGATAAAAATGCTGGTTGTCCCCCTGATTTTTGTCTCCATTGTCCACGCCGTATGCAGCCTTAATGATATTACCCAGGTTGGTCGCCTTGGCGTCAAAACCTTTGGCATCTATCTTGGCAACACGCTGTTTGCCATCATTTCAGCCATTGTGATTACGCTTGTGATTGCACCGGGTACCGGAGCAAACCTGGGTCACGCTGATCAATTAGTCCGGTCTGGCCAGTCAGGGCTTCCCTCATTGCTAGGCATGATTATTAACGTGGTTCCAGTGAACCCTTTTCAGGCCGTAGTCGAAGGCAATATCCTGCAAATCCTCTTTATGGCCATCATTACCGGCATTGCGATCAAAAAGCTGGAAAATCACGAAACCCACAGTGTCAGCAATGCCTTCTCACTGGCTAACAGTGTCATGATGAAACTGATTAGCATGGTTATGAGCCTCGCTCCCTACGGTGTATTTTTCCTGACCGCTAAACTGGCCGCTACACTGAACGGCGGTAGCATTTTGAGTGTGCTGTCCTATGTTGTGACCTGTCTTCTTATTATGTGTCTCTGGTTATTTGTCATTTATCCAATTCTTATTGGGCTGGTGATCAAGTGTTCCCCGATGGTGTTTATTCGCCATACCCGTGAACAGATGATGTTTGCTCTCTCTACTGCCAGCTCCAATGCTTCTATCCCTATCACTTACCAGACACTGATTCAAAAATTCAAAGTCCCTGATCATATCGCTGGTTTCACGGTCCCCCTGGGAGCCACCATTAATATGTCTGGTTCTGCCATTTACATGACTGTAGCCGCTATTTTTGTTGCCAACGCCTGGCATGTGGATCTGACCCTGCTGGAGCTTGGCACTATGTGGTTCACGACCTTTCTCCTGGCGGTTGCAACCGGTGGTATACCTGGTGGTGCAGCGGTATCTACCGGTGTATTGCTACACACCATGGGGCTTCCAATAGAGGCTATGGCCATTATTCTCGCCACCGACCGGATCACGGACGCAGGCTGTACTGTCACCAATGTGGTCGGCAATACCGTTGCCGGCATTCTCTGCTCTGTTGGGGAAACTGCTCCGGAAGTCAGTGAAGACAATCCAGCAAAAAGCGAGAGTGTTGCCATCGATTCTGTCGCGTTACAGGGAAAGCCCGACTTGTGTTAGAAATCACTTTCAGCCGGAATGGAGTAAAAACTGCCCTCATGACTAATAATGAACGCCCCTTAAAGACAAGGGCAATAAACTGGTATACTCTGCCGGTTATTTAATTATTGGGTATGGAGCATGCATAGATTACACGGCCTGTACGGTGTTACCGATAGTCAGCTGCAGCCTGATGACAGAATTCTGATCGAAACAGTAGAACAGGCTTTGATGGGTGGTATGAAAGTACTTCAGTACCGTGATAAGAGCCTGGATAGCGGCAAAAGGATACGGCAGGCTGGAGCACTTAAGGTCCTCTGCCATCAATATCAAGCCATGCTGATCATCAATGATGATATTGAGTTGGCTCTGGATGTGGAAGCAGACGGTGTCCACCTTGGCCAACAGGATGAGAGCCTTGCCTATGCCAGAGAGCGTCTGGGTGATTACGCAATTATCGGTAGCAGCTGTGAAAACTCTCTGGAGAAAGCAAAAACGGCCGTAGAGCAAGGTGCCAACTACATTGCCTTTGGTAAATTTTTCCCTTCCCGCACCAAGCCAGATGCCAAAAATGCTGAACTCTCGGTTCTGTCAGAAGCAAGACAAATGTTTGACCTCCCAATAGTAGCCATCGGTGGCATCACAATGGAAAATGCTTCTGACGTGATTACTGCCGGCGCAGATATGGTAGCCGTCGTCAACAACCTGTTTGCGGCGCAGAATATCAGGGAGCGTTCCCAGAACTTTATGACACTGTTTAACGACAACAGCCCTGAGCTTAACAAGCGCCGTAAAGCCGTATAAAACTCATCTGTAATCGCAAAAAAAAATATTGCTGCGATAACATCGAGTTTAATCTGCACAGCATACATTAAGGAATTGCCACCATGTCTCGTTCTGAAGAGCTTTTTGAAGATGCCCAAACTGTTATTCCCGGGGGGGTAAACTCACCGGTTCGGGCGTTTAAAGGTGTTGGTGGTAAGCCCATCTTTTTCAAAAAAGCTCGAGGCGCGCACCTCTATGATGTAGATGGTAAGGAATACATTGATTACATCGGTTCCTGGGGCCCGATGATTCTTGGCCACAACCATCCAGATGTCATCGCCGCTGTGCGCGATCAGGCTCTGGCAGGTTTGAGTTTTGGTGCACCAACTGAGCTGGAAACCCGGCTGGCAAAGATGGTAAGGGAGAAGGTTCCCTCCATGGAACTTCTGCGCATGGTCAACTCTGGTACAGAAGCGACCATGAGCGCCATTCGTCTGGCTCGTGGTTTTACCGGCCGTGACCGCATTGTGAAATTCGAAGGCTGTTACCATGGTCACTCTGACTCTCTGTTGGTAAAGGCTGGTTCCGGAGCGCTGACCCTAGGTGTACCCAATTCTCCAGGTGTACCTGCAGCCCTTGCGGAAAAGACAATTACTCTTGCATACAACAATCTTGCTGAAGCAGAAGAGACGTTTAACCAGGTGGGTGATGAGATTGCCTGTATTATTATTGAGCCTGTTGCTGGCAACATGAACTGTATTCCACCAGCCCCTGGCTTTTTGGAAGGGCTGCGTGCACTCTGCGATAAATACAACGCCGTACTTATATTTGATGAAGTAATGACCGGATTCCGTGTTGCCCTTGGTGGAGCCCAGGCCTATTACGGAGTGAAACCAGACCTGACAACACTGGGTAAGATTATTGGTGGAGGTCTGCCTGTAGGTGCTTTTGGTGGTCGTAAAGATATCATGGAACACCTCGCACCACTGGGGCCTGTCTACCAGGCAGGTACACTCTCCGGTAACCCTCTGGCCATGGCTGCAGGTCTGGCAACGCTCGAAAACCTCTCCACCCATGGTTTCCATGAAGCGCTTACAGAAAAAACAGCCCAACTGCTGAAAGGCCTGGAGGAAAAAGCCGATGTGGCGGGCATACCTTTCACGACCTCGCAGGTAGGCGGCATGTTTGGTCTATTCTTCACTGATCAGAAGAATGTGGATTGCTTTGCCAAAGTAATGGCCTGTGATACTGATCGTTATGCCAAATTCTTCCATGGCATGCTGGATAATGGCGTATACTTGGCGCCCTCAGCATTTGAGGCAGGATTCATCTCCATTGCCCATGGTCAGGCAGAGCTGGATACCACACTGAAAGCGGCAGAAAAAGCATTTGCCCGACTGAACTGATACAGCAAATACACAACGGTGGATGACTAAAAACGATGATGTCTATCCCCGTTGCTTATATTCAGATAGAAAATAATCTAATGGTTACACCGTCTTGCAAACAATGAGTTCTCTGGCCATTTCTGATGCCGTATTGGCATTTGCCTGTCTGTTTGCCGTTTTTCTAATGGCTCAGCAAAAGGCGTTTTCAGAAGTACATCGATTGTCAGCTACAGCAGCATTGCTTGGCTTTCTACTAATGGCACTGGCATCCATTACCGGCAGTCTGCGCTATGGAATATCTACTGCATGGTCTGGCCCCCATGAGATGCTGGTTAATGCCGCGATGTTTCTGGCACCACCTTTGACGGGAATTGCCACCTGTCTTGGCGTAACAGTCAATAGCTGGAGTCGGGCTGCGTGGGGCCGTCTGATATTGGGGATATGCATCGTCTACGAAGTGTGTCGATGGTACGGTGTAGATATCATATACCGTGATCTGCAGATGGCCCTGCTTCTGGTTTCAGCTTTATACCTGCTGTTGCATTCACCTGTAGAGTCCAGTCCAAAATGGCTGATTATTGCCTCTATAGCCAGCTACTTTACCGGTGCATTGATTATCGGTACTGAAGGTACGCTGGCAGGTTACCTGCGGCTTGACCTGTTCCGGTATCTGGTTGGACTTGGCAACCTTCTGCTCAGCAGTGGACTTTATCTGCTCTTTAAAAACAGGTATTCAAATAGCCAGACATCCACTTAATGCTAAGTGTATTTCAACAGCGGCTGAAACTAAAAAGGGGCTTTCGCCCCACTTCACATTAATCCCTGCTGGGAATATGTGGCATCACCGGAAAAGGCCTGACATTATCCCCTTTCGCTTCGGAAACCTTCCCGGTTCCTTCCTTTTCCACCTCATCAATACGAATAATGGTATTCAGAGGAATATAACTGCGCTTAACACCTTCAAAAGCAGCCTTTAGCTTTTCTTCACTGGGATCCACCAAAAGCTGACTACGCTCACCGAAGACAAACTCTTCGACCTCAATAAAGCCCCAGAGCTCACTCTGGAAAATCTGACGGGCGTAAACTTCAAATACTTCGCCCTGGTTTTGGAAGATCACACGGAAAATGGGGGTTTTCGCCATTGGGTTCTATTACCGCTCTAAAATACGGCTCGATCTATGAGGTTCGAGCTGACAATACCAATTCTGGGCGGGAATGATAACACAAAGCAAAACGCCATTGGCTTGCTTAAATACACTGGAAATGTACAAACCCGAGAGGATTTTTTATTCGTGATCACCTGACCATACTGTGCACTGACCACGACCAACCTGATGTAATCACTGTTTAACCGGACATATCATTGACTATCCTCCATGCTGCGGGGTAGCTATAATGCCCGGTTTATTCTCTTTAAGTAGTTGGGCAAATGGAATCAAATATTTCTGGGTAAGTGGATAGTTAGTATGCAAAGCGAAACGGTAGGAGCATAGCTATAGCTATGTAACTACAGTGGTAACGCAGCAGAGGGACTGCCCACTTACTCTGAAAATATGATTTTATCTGGTTAGCTGCTTATATATGAACAGGCTTAACCTCGCTGCAGGTTTGAGCCCTTTAAGGCACAAGCCAGTAAAGTGTGAAATGAGCAAAAAACTGTATATCAAGACACATGGTTGTCAGATGAACGAGTATGATTCAGCCCGCATGGCTGACCTGCTCGGTGAAACCCATACCCTGGAACTGACGGACAACCCGGAAGAAGCCGATGTCCTGTTGGTAAATACCTGTTCTGTTCGTGAAAAAGCCCAGGAAAAGCTCTTCCATCAGCTAGGCCGCTGGAGAAAGCTCAAGGAAAAGAACCCGGACCTCATTATCGGGGTCGGTGGTTGTGTTGCCAGCCAGGAAGGTGAGGAGATACGAAAGCGTGCCCCTCAGGTAGATGTCGTATTTGGCCCCCAGACCCTGCATCGTCTGCCAGAGATGATTGATGCCAGCAAGGCCAATCATATCCCTGTCGTGGATGTGACCTTCCCGGAAATTGAGAAGTTTGACCGCTTGCCAGAACCCAGCGTTGACGGTCCGACCGCCTTTGTCTCCATTATGGAAGGCTGTGACAAGTACTGCACCTACTGCATCGTTCCCTATACCCGTGGCGCTGAAATCAGCCGTCCAATGGATGACGTTATTGCTGAATGTTATGGACTGGCAGAGAAAGGGGTTCGAGAGGTCAACTTGCTGGGGCAGAACGTTAACGCCTATCGTGGTGAAAAGCATGATGGCACGGTCTGTGATCTGGCTGAGCTGATCACATTGGTTGCTGCCATTGATGGTATCGATCGTATCCGCTTTACCACCTCTCACCCATTGGAGTTTTCTGACAGCCTGGTGAACGTCTACGCCGAAGTACCGGAGCTTGTCAGCCACTTGCACCTGCCGGTACAAAGTGGTTCAAACCGGGTTCTTCAGCTGATGAAACGTGAACATACAGCAGACGACTACCTGAAAAAGATCCGTCAACTACTGGCGATCCGTCCTGATCTGAGACTCTCTTCAGACTTTATTGTTGGTTTCCCCGGTGAGACTGATCAAGACTTTGAAGACACCATGAATCTGATTGCCGAAGTGGGCTTTGACGCCTCCTTCAGCTTCATTTTCAGTAAACGTCCTGGCACCCCTGCTTCTGATATGGAAGACAATGTTCCTGAAGAGGTGAAAAAGCAGCGCCTGAAAATTCTGCAGGACCGCATTAATCAACAGGTTATTCAGATCAGTCGCCGTCTGGTTGGCAGCACCCAGAAGATTCTGGTCACCGGTTATTCCAAAAAAGATCCAGGGCAGCTGTCCGGACGTACCGAGTGCAACCGGGTGGTTAACTTCCAATGTGCCGACCCCCGCCTGATTGGGCACTTTGCCAATGTTGAAATTGTTGAAGCGCTACCCCACTCTCTTCGCGGAATCTTGTCTGGATCAGAGCTGGATAGTGTGGCCTGATCAACCTGTAGAAAAGAGGAGCTACCTGATAGCTCCTCTCTTTGCTTTCGGACAAAGAATCCTTTTGGTTTTCACCCATTGTCCATCGTAATATTCTATTTGAATGAACAAGCAGTAAAGGCAAATAACTGACTTTGAATACCAACATACAAGGACAGCCCACTCCTGATAGCCACGGTTCTGACCAAAACGTCTGCCGTTTCTCCCTTGAGCCCGATGAACCACTGAGATTCGCTGAACTTTGTGGACAATTCAATCAGCACCTGAAGCAGATTGAAGAACGGCTTGATGTCATAATCCGCCATCGAGGCAATACTTTTGCCATCACTGGTGAAAATGATCGAGCTGACGTAGCAGGAGAAATATTAAAGCGCCTGTTCAGAGAAACAGGTAAGGACGAGCCTCTCAGCCCGAACACCGTTCACCTTTTCCTGCAGGAATCTGCTGTTGAGTGGATTCATGAGGAACCAACTGACAAACTGATATCCTTACGTACACGCAAAGGTCTGATCACACCGAGAGGGCCTAACCAGCAGAACTATATAAAGTCCATTCTTCAGTACGACATCAATTTTGGCATTGGCCCTGCAGGAACCGGTAAAACCTATCTGGCAGTTGCTGCGGCCGTTCAAGCACTGGAAGAAGAGCAAATCCGTCGCATCCTTCTGGTTCGTCCTGCCGTTGAAGCCGGCGAGAAACTGGGTTTTCTACCGGGTGATCTGTCCCAGAAAATCGACCCTTACTTAAGGCCCCTCTACGATGCACTTTATGAGATGCTTGGCTTCGAGCGGGTTGACCGGCTGATTGAAAAGAATGTTATTGAAGTGGCGCCTCTGGCCTATATGCGTGGGCGAACGCTCAACAACTCCTTTATTATTCTTGATGAAGCACAAAACACGACTCAGGAACAAATGAAAATGTTTCTGACTCGAATAGGCTTTGGCTCCACTGCGGTCATTACCGGGGATATCACTCAGGTAGACCTGCCAAGAGGTACCCGCTCTGGTTTAGCCAGCGCTATTGAAGTGCTTAAAGGTGTGGAAGGCATTGGCTTTACCTGGTTCACGGCCAAAGATGTGGTACGCCACCCCCTGGTACAACGCATTGTTCAGGCCTATGACCGCTATGACAAACTGACCCAGCGACAACCTGAAAATAAAGGTTCCAGACCAGCAAAAAAACCGTCCACAGCGAAAGGCTCTCTATCAGCTGAAGGCTCTCAAACAACTGAAGGCTCAACTGATGGTTCCCTGTCAGCTTCTGACTCATCACCTTCCAAGGGCATGCAGTAATGGCCACGGTTCATATTGATGTAATGATCAACAGCTCCAGTTCACAGCTTCCAGACCAGAGTGAACTGGAGAAATGGGCTACCGCTGCCGTTGGCGAACACTATAAGGAAGCTGAAATCAGCCTGCTCATTGTGGATGAGGAAGAAGGAACCGAGCTTAACCGCCAATGGCGGGGGAAAGAGGGGCCAACCAATGTACTGTCCTTTCCTTCCGACCTTCCTGCCGAACTGGAACTCCCATTACTGGGCGATCTAGTGATATGCGTCCCGGTCGTTGAACGGGAAGCCATTGAACAGAAAAAAAGTCTCAATTCCCACTGGGCTCATATGATTGTTCATGGCACACTTCACCTACTTGGCTATGATCACATTGAAGATCATGAAGCCGAAAAAATGGAGTCTCTGGAAACGGACATTCTTGGTCAGCTTGGCTATCCTGATCCCTATCAGGGTAATGAGTGAACCTGAAAATCTCCGAATGAAAGAGCAATGTTTCGTATTCAGTAAACCGCCCATGCTTTTGAAGCGTGGGCATAGCCATGAAGACAGAGGGCAATGAGCGACGACCATTCGGCGGAAGATCATCCGTCACCATCCTGGATGGACAAACTGACCAGTATGTTTCATCAGGATCCCAAAGACCGGAATGCACTTCTGGGAATACTGAGAGATGCCGGAAGCCGCGGTATGCTGGATGATGAAGCACTGAGCATCATTGAAGGCGCTGTACAGGTTGCGGACATGCAGGTTCGCGAAATCATGATTCCCCGCTCCCAGATGGTCTGTGTTGATGAAGACCAGAGCCCCGAAGAATTTCTTCCCCAGGTTATTGAGTCTGCTCATTCCCGCTTCCCTGTTATTGGCGACACGAAAGACGAAGTCATTGGCATCCTGCTGGCCAAAGATCTGCTACCACTGATCCTCAACACTGGCAGCAAATTCAATATCAAGAACCATTTACGCCCGACAACATTTATCCCTGAAAGCAAACGCCTGAACGTTTTGCTCAGGGAATTTCGAACTAACCGCAATCACATGGCCATCGTTATTGATGAGTTTGGTGGTGTTGCTGGTCTGGTTACCATTGAAGATGTGCTGGAACAGATCGTTGGTGATATTGAAGATGAAACCGATGTTGATGAAGATACTTTCATCAAACCAGCTGATGATCTTGAGCATGCCTTCATTGTTAAAGCATTGACGCCCATCGAAGATTTTAACGAACAATTTTCTACCAAATTCCCGGACGATGAGTTCGACACCATTGGTGGCATTGTGATGCAGGAGTTTGGCCATATGCCGACCCGCAATGAGTCGGTGGAAATCTCTGGTTTCCGTTTCGATGTATTGAACGCCGATGGTCGTCGAATTCGGCTGCTGCGGGTAACCCCCTGCTAATGCCTTCCGTTCCCCCCCGCTCTTATGTGAAAGCGGTGCGATATCTGCTGCCTCTGGCAGCAGGTTCGGCTATGCCTTTGGGCTTCAGTCCCTTTGACCTATGGCCAGTTCCCATGCTGGCCGTTGGCACTGCATTTCTCCTGACCCGAACCTTGCCGGTCAAGACAGCCACACTTTGTGGCTTTCTTTTTGGTATCGGTATGTTTGGTGCCGGCACTTCGTGGATATACGTGAGTATCCATGAGTTTGGCGCAGCCTCTCCAATGCTGGCAGGACTGCTGACCGGACTTTTCGTGCTGGGTATTTCCGCTCTAATGATAATGCCAGCTTTCCTGCTATACAGCTGGTTGAATCAACGAAAGGCAGAGCAGAGTAAATCCAACAGGCTTCCTCCATGGCAACAGGCGCTTCTGTTTTCCGGCCTCTGGGTTCTGTTTGAGTGGGTTCGCAGCTGGCTGCTGACCGGTTTCCCATGGCTGTTGTCTGGCTATGCCCTGCTGGATACTCCTTTTGCAACACTGGCCCCTGTTATTGGGACCTATGGCCTAAGCCTGCTAATGGTAACAACGGCTTGCCTGTTGTTCTCCCTGGTTATTCCTGCAAAGCAAAAACGAACGCCTAATATTATTGCGTTATTAATCTCTCTTGGGTGCTGGGGTCTGGCATGGCCTCTGGCGCATATTCAGTGGACTGAAAAGACTGGAGAGCTATCATTCAGTGCTATTCAGGGCAATATCCCTCAAAGTCTGAAGTGGGATCCTGACTTTATTCATTCCACCGTCAGCACCTACATAGGTCTTACTGAAGATCAGTGGGAACAGGAGCTGATTATATGGCCAGAAAATGCCATTCCACTGTTTTATAACCGTGCGCAAGGCTTGATGACTCATTTGGATCGGCAGGCCCGGCAAAATAATACCACCCTGATTCTGGGCATGCCTGTGGACGATAACTCAGGCAGTGAAACTCGCTACTACAATAGTATTCTGTCCATGGGCGACGGCTCTGGCCGCTATGACAAACAGAAGCTGGTGCCTTTTGGTGAGTATGTCCCAATGGAGTCAATGCTTCGTGGACTGATTGATTTCTTTAATCTCCCTATGTCGGATTTCTCTCAAGGACATTCCGAACAAGCTCTTATTCAGGCTGGAGATGTAAAAATTGCTTCTTATATCTGTTATGAAGTGGTCTATCCGGACTTTGCCGCACAGATGGCTCAGGAAAGCGGGCTGCTGATAACCATCAGCAACGATACCTGGTTTGGAAAATCTATTGGTCCAGTACAGCACTTCCAGATTGCCCGAATGCGAGCATTGGAAACTGGTCGTTATATGATCCGTGCTACCAATGATGGTATTACTGCCCTGATTGATGAAAAGGGTGATGTGGTAGAAACCATTCCACGCTTTACCAGTGGAGTGCTGTCATCTTCAGCTGAGATTCGGGAAGGCCAGACTCCGTTTATGATCCTTGGATCCTGGCCTACTCTTCTTCTCAGTCTGCTGATAATCGTTTTACCATTGAGTGCACGAAAATATAAGGGTAAAAGCTAAGCGGAAAGCCCTCAAACGAGGGCATTCATATCAGATAAGCCTGCTGCAGCTTCCTGCTGTCCCCGTGGATCCAGTTTAGGAAGAATTTTTTCCCACGCTAAAGTCTCTTGTGATTGTTTATCCATTCTCAAGTTTTCTTGATCAGACCCTGTACTTTTCTGTCGCAACTCCTCCAGTGCTTCCTTCATTTTTTCAAGCCTTTTCTCTAAATGATCACAAGGCCTGCGTTCACCCTCATCTCTCAGTAAAATACTTTTTTCGCCCCCGTTTTTTAACAGCCAATCACCCACGTCAGGCTTACCTGTTCTAACATTACTGTGAAGGGGCGTACTGCCTCGATCAGTCTGACTATTTATTTGTTCAGAAGCACCACTTTCTTCCAGAGAACCAACAAGCAGTTGTACTACCCCAACCGGGCACTTTCCAGCCGCCAGGTGCAGTAAGCTATTGCCAGTGCCGTTAACCGTATTTTCAAACTGATTATCGGACTTCAGTCTGTTAATAAGAAGTACAGCGCCTTCTGCCCAGCCAGTAAATAAAGCAAAATGCAGAGGAGTGTCTCCATTTATTGCAGGCATTGAATCCGTATCTCCTTTTGGATCGATAAGGGCTATCTCACCAACTTCAATAGTTTCACAATTTTGGGTTAGCTATTCAGCACATTCATCCATTGCAAGCAACCGGTTCAAAAAGCCCAAGTCTTGAACCAGGCAAGCCATATGTAGATAGGTCAAGTCATGAGGAAGCTTCTTATCAAGAAAACCTGAATCGGAGCAAGCAGATGCCTCTGCTTCAATCCCTTTCGCCGCCTGGTAATAATCTGCAAGGGTATTAGATTGAAGAAAAACACGGGCATTTTCAGAATAATTTTGAGTACTGTCGACACGTGCCCCTGGTACAGGGCTAATGCTTGGAGAATTAACTAGCGGCTGTGAAGGAACCATTCCCACTCCTCAGATTATAAATAGTTCCCTTTAGTTGATCATTTCTTATGAAAAAAGTGTCCCTTATACCCAGTAACTTTTTTCACAGCTCTTGCGTTCTATAATTACTGACTCAATTTCCGATATAAAACTTACCTGAACTCATAACCATTCCTGAAAACCTTCTGATGCCTCTGCCGTACTATCATATGCAGAGACTCTCCGTATACGAGGTTCCTGACCATGACCAACAGAACCCGAATAGAAAAAGACAGCCTTGGTGAAGTCTCTGTGCCAGCTGAGGCGCTCTATGGTGCCCAGACGCAACGTGCAGTGAACAATTTCCATATCAGCCATCAGCCTCTTCCTCCTACCTTTATTCGGGCCATCGCCCAGATAAAGCAGGCTGCAGCTAAAGCCAACCACGAGCTAGGGCTACTTTCCGAAGAGTTTGCCAACGCCATCGCCAGAGCCTGTGATCAGGTGATTCAGGGAAATTTTCCTGGCAACTATGAGCAGCAGTTCCCTGTGGATATTTACCAGACTGGCTCTGGCACCAGCAGTAATATGAATGTTAACGAGGTGATTACTCAGCTGGTTAAACGTAAGACTCACCTGGAGGTTTCAGCCAATGACCATGTGAATATGGGACAGAGCAGTAACGATGTGATTCCTTCAGCTATACATGTTGCCGCTTCTGAAATGGTAAAACACCAGCTGATGCCAGCAGTAGATCACCTGTTGAAAATTCTTGACCAGCGGGAGCAAGAACTTGGCAGTATCGTCAAAACCGGCAGGACTCATCTCATGGATGCCATGCCGATAACCTTCGGGCAGGAAATCAGTGGCTGGAAAGCACTGGTTCTGCAGGATCGGCAGCGTTTTCAGCAATGCATGGAAAGGCTGAACTCTCTGGCCATTGGTGGCACGGCAGTAGGTAGCGGCACCAATACTCACCGAGACTTTTCCCAGAAAGTCTGCGAACAGCTTCACCAGACAACAGGCATCAACTTTAAGCCCAGTGATAATTTCTTTGCATCGCTGAGCCTGCCATCAGCCGCTCTTGAGCTTTCTTCTACGCTGAAAAGTCTGGCGACCACCTTAACCAAGGTTGCCAATGACCTGCGCTGGATGAACAGCGGTCCTTTAGCCGGGTTGGGAGAAATAGAGATGATGGCTCTACAGCCCGGGTCGAGCATTATGCCTGGGAAAGTAAACCCAGTCATTTGTGAGTCTGTACTGATGGCTTCGGCACAGATTACCGGCTTTGATACCGCCGTCACTATTGGGGCTCAATCCAGCAACTTTCAATTAAATACCATGCTGCCCATGATCGGCAGTAACCTGATTAAATGCATCACTCTGGCATCCAATAGCTGTCGTTTGCTGGCAGACAAAGCTCTGGCTGATTTTACCGTGAAAAAAGAGCATATCGACGAAGCCCTCTACAAAAACCCCATCTTGATTACCGCTTTGAATCCGGTAATTGGTTATATGAAAGCTGCAGAGATAGCCAAACAAGCCTATGCAGAAAAACGCTCTGTGCTTGATGTGGCGAAAGAGAAGACCAACTTGAGCGAATCAGAACTCAAAAAGTTACTGGACCCAATTCTACTGACAAAAGGTGGGGTGGCAGGCTGAGTTGTGCAGTGGAAACTCTTTTAGAGCCACAGAGATGACAAAGAACACAAAGAAAAAGCACTTCATCGTGTACTTTGTAATCTAAGAGATTCCATCTGATGCTCAGCCTCGATAGACCAACCAGTACCAAAAATACCCTGTGTATTCTCTGAGAGCCCGCTCACTGTCACTGAGGTGGCGGGCGCTGGGGAGCCACTGACTGATACGAAAGGAATCTTTCGAAGAGTCCGCCAGCATACCCGGTGCCGGAACCACATTAAATCCCGCCTTTTCGAAGCTGGTAGCAGCCCTGGCCATATGCCAGCCATGAGTCACAAGTAAAACGGACTGAATCTCTTCCGGCAAAACTTCACGGGCATAAAGTGCGTTTTCCCAAGTCGTAGTACTTTGCTTCTCCAACCACTGGGTTTCTACACCAAAATCATTTTTAAGACTGTCTGCCATTATGGTCGCTTCCGGTCGGTAACCTCCACCACTGACCAAGACAGGCAGGTCTGTCTGGTGATGCAGCCATGCTCCATAACGAAGCCGTTCAAGGGTATACATGGAAGGGCGAAAACCTGACATTTCCGGACTTTTACGGGGTAAGCCACCACCAAGAATTACAATAACCTCAGGCTCAACAGACAACGTTTGATTCGGATTAAATACCGGGTAGCGTTCAAGGCTTTTGATCAATAGTGATGCAACAGGCTGAGTCGAAAAAAGATAAAGAATGACCAGTGCCAACCAGGCAACCCATGTTTTAAAAATCAGTCCCATTATGATCAGCCAAAAGAGCAACATGAAAAATACAGGGCACCCATATAAAAAATCGTATCTGGAAGCTCTCTACCAGAGAGCCTGTTCTCTGGGCAATCATTGTGACACTCAACCAGTTTGTCGAGCAAATACCTGCTGCCATTAATGTTCAGAATCACAATGCATATGATCAACTATCCTGAACAATCCTGTAGATTCAATTATAAGGTTTGCACTGTGCAAGGATCGTTTGAGCATTTAGTTCTGGAAATGGCTGTCATCTTTGGTGGTGCCTCATTACTGGGCACCCTGTTTGTCTGGCTTAAACAGCCCATTATTCTTGCTTATATCTGCCTGGGTATGCTGGTTGGCCCTTATGGCCTGAATGTGGTCATTAACGATGGTCATATAGAAGCGGTCTCCACCATGGGCATTATTTTATTGATGTTCCTGCTTGGTCTGCATCTCCATCCCAGGAATCTCCTCAAACAGTTGAAACAGACGGCACTGGTTACCTTTCTCTGCCTGAGTACTGTTGGCGTAATGATCTGGGCAGTGCTTGTCCTTCTATTTGGCTTCCCTTTTATTGAAGCGGTGATCGCTGGTCTGGCTCTGGCGTTTTCCAGCACCGTACTCAGCCTGAAACTGATCCCAACAACAACACTTCATCACAAAAGAACCGGTGAGGTAATGATCAGCATCCTGCTATTTGAGGATATTCTGGCCATTCTGACCATTCTGATTCTCTACAGCAGCAATGATGGTGGTGCCCATATTGACGCACTTTTACTCCCCCTGAAAACCTGTGCATTTACACTGGGTGCCTGGTGTTTTGTCCGTTATATACTGCTACCTCTAATGGGCCGTTTTGACATTATCTCTGAATATATTTTCCTGGTCTCCCTCGGCTGGTACCTGACGGCAGCCCAACTGGCAGAGTCTTTTGGCTTATCCCATGAAATTGGTGCCTTTATCGCCGGTGTCAGTATTGCCACATCTCCCATCTCACTGTTTATTGCCGAGGGACTGAAACCATTAAGGGAGTTCTTTCTTATTCTCTTCTTCTTTTCAGTAGGCGCCCAGTTTGACCCGTTTCTTAAAAGTCATCTGTTATTAGCCATTCTCTTAACATCAGTCATCGTTTTAATCACCAAGCCCATCCTGTTCAAATACCTTTTGAAACGTTTGGCAGGAGAGCGTAACGACAATGCTGGAGAAATGGGTTTGCGCCTTGGGCAGAGCAGTGAATTCTCCCTGCTACTGGCCTATGGAGCCATGACTGCCGGGCGTATTCAGCAAGATACGGCATTACTGATTGAAGGTGCGGCAATCCTTACTTTTATCATTTCCACCTATGTGGTGGTATTCCGATTGCCAACACCTATTTCCCCCAGTAAAGAGCTGAGAAGTGATTAAAGCAATTTTCAGGTTACTTCTTTTCACAACAGAGTCGCAAAGGCACGTAGAAAGCACTCTGCGAGCTTTTGTGTGTACCATTTCTAGTGCAACGGCATGCCACATCCCATGTAATGCCAACCATCAAACTGAATCGTCACCGTGGTTGGGTAGGATTCATCATCAGCCATGGTGTCATCACACCGCTTTCCTTCAAGTGTTACAATAAGCGTATTACCATCGGCACTAGATTTGTATTCAGTTGAGCCTGTTGCACCGTTACTGACAGGTGCTGGCGTAGGAAAAGTGTAACTGTCTTGACCGTAGTTAGTGACAAACAATATCTGCTCACT
Organism: uncultured Endozoicomonas sp.; assembly: GCA_900299555.1. Lineage (GTDB taxonomy): Bacteria > Pseudomonadota > Gammaproteobacteria > Pseudomonadales > Endozoicomonadaceae > Endozoicomonas. The sequence continues at coordinate 3,421 of OODV01000100.1, read as the reverse complement.
ATTTCTAATCTCAAGAGTCCACCCAGGTTCATTACCTACAGCCCTGAAATCGACACCTCTCAGCTTTGCATCTTCCCAGATGGATTGCTTCCTATTAACTTTGCACTGCTTATACTCTTTGCCATTGTACTCCAACAACGCCTCATCTTTTGAGCTCCAGTAGGTGATCTTGCCATTACTGAATTTTGTACCGGATGCTGAAACTACAACCGGTAGTTTGACCGTCTCTCCAGGCAGGAATACCCAAGCACTTGCTCCATTAGAATCACTCTCAATACTGGCTATAAAGTGCAAGCCCTGTTCACAGTCGTAGGCCAGAGTCACCGCTTTTCGCTCACTTTTTGAAGCAGCAGAACCCTCAGTACTTATTCTCTCTGACTGCTTTTCTGCCAAGGAAGTACAACCTGTCAAGACGATTGAGCTCAATACTGCCAGCCCAACGGCACACTTTGCTCTTACGAAGAAACAACTCATGCTTAATACTCTCCATGACCAGAAACTTGCAGCACAAACAATGGTGGGGATTAACTACCGAATAATAGGGGGCTTATAGCTATCAGGCAAAGGCCTGAGCTCTGTTTACATAAGAGAAAAGGCTTAAAAGATAAGACTGTCATGATGAACATCAAAAAACAGCCTCTCCTGTTTCTATACAATCAGAACAAAATTTCTACACTCGTCTCATTTCTGCGGAACAACAACACCTTCAACACCCAAAAAATGAGCGCCTTTTTGTAAATCAGACGTAGCAAGGATCCTTCACATGAGGCCTTCTGAGGGGTGGTACCCCGAATGGGAAAAGTACATCCAGATTTTACAGGACAATGTCATTCCATCACTCGGCTGTACCGAGCCTATATCTACCGCTTATGCAACGGCGCTGGCCGTTGAGCTTCTGAGTGAACAGCCTGACAAAATTCAGGTATACGTCAGTGGTAATTTGATGAAAAACGGTATGGGGGTTGGGGTTCCAGGTACTGGCATGGTGGGTTTGCCCATTGCCGCTGCAGTGGGTGCCATTGGTGGAAACCCGGAAGCCGGACTTGAGGTATTAAAAGACATCACACTTGAACACGTCAGTCAGGCAAAAACCATGATTGATTCAGGCCGGGTCAGTGTTCAAATCAAGGATGTTCCAGAGGTACTATACAGCGAAGTACTGGTTTCTAAAGGGGAAAGCATTGCACGGGTCATTATTAAGGACCACCACACCCAGGTGGTTCTGAAAGAATTGAATGGTAAAGCAGTCTTTTCTGCCCAGAGTAAAAACGATGACTCTCAAAAAGAAAGCGCTACCAGCGAACTGTCCGTTGCAAATATTTACGAATTTGCCACTCAGGCACCCTACGACAGAATCCGTTTTATTCTCGATGCTGCTTGTTTGAACCAAACCATATCTGCAGAGGGCTTGAATGGCAGTTATGGCTTAAAAGTCGGTAAAACACTGAAACAGAACATCTCTCAGGGACTATTATCCGAAGACCTGATAACGCTGGCAATGATGCGATCATCGGCCGCTTCCGATGCTCGAATGGATGGCGCCATGCTGCCCGCCATGAGTAATTCCGGCAGTGGCAACCAGGGAATTGCTGCCACAATGCCTGTAGTCGCTGTTGCAGATCATCTTGGCAGTGGTGAAGAAAAGCTGGCCAGAGCACTTATACTCAGCCACCTGATTGCCATTTATATCAAGACTCACCTTGATACTCTCTCCGCCATGTGCGGTGCCACAACAGCAGGCACCGGGGCCAGCTGTGGAATCACCTGGCTGCTTGGTGGCGAACAGGAACAGGTCGAATGCGCCATTTTTAACATGGTTGGCGATATTGCTGGTATTTTCTGTGATGGAGCCAAAGCCTGCTGTTCCATGAAGGTATCCACCTCTGCCGGAGCCGCCGTGAAGGCATCCCTGATGGCCATCAATAATATTCGTGTTTCCGGGCAGGAAGGCATTATTGCCGGGTGTGTTGAGAAAACCATTGATAACCTTGGTCTTTTGGGTAACCAGGGAATGCGGGAAACCGACCGAATGATTTTGAAAATCATGACATCCAAATCAGTCTGAACATTTTCACCAACAGGTTGTCTGACAGGAGTTAGGGGTAAATCACTTGACCACATGTCAGACAACCATTCATTAACAAAAAGGAAGAAATAATGGCTGAAGCAATCAATACAGAAAAAGCACCTGCGGCTATTGGTCCCTACGTTCAGGCAGTGGATACCGGTTCCCTGGTATTTACCTCTGGCCAACTCCCTATTGACCCGGCAACCGGGGAAATGCCGGAAGATGTTGCTGCCCAGGCACTGCAATCCCTGAAAAATGTTCAGGCCATTATTGAGGCTTCAGGTCTGACCATGAACTCCGTGTTTTAAATGACGGTTTTTGTGAAAGACCTGAATACCTTTGCCACCGTTAATCAAGTCTACCAGAAGTTCTTTGATGACCTGGGAGCCGGTTATCCTGCCCGTTCCTGCGTGGAAGTCGCCCGCCTGCCGAAAGACGCACTGGTAGAAATTGAGGCCATTGCTCAGAGATAATTCATAACAATTCTTATCACATAAATGGCTGTACCATTATGATGGAACAGCCACTGAATCAACTGATACTGTTATAAGCTCACATATAGATCAGCACAGAAGATAAAAAGACAACCAAAAGAATAAAAACTCATTAAAAAACAGTTATAACTAAATACAAAAAAAGCCTCAGATAGTTTTGAGAACATATCGAATAGGAATTACATATAGGCAACAACAATAATTAAGAGGAAACTTTATAATGCTGGATAGAATCCGAGAAGTCTCTTTAACATATACACCAGAGGAAAACCAAAAAACCGAAAAAAATATTTCATGCATGGGAAGAAATACTCAAGAAGCATCGAGTACAGAGTCATTTATTAGTATTAAAAAACCATTACTAGACTACTGCCTTGAGCAGAGACCTATTTACACCAGGCTCATCATGAACTTAGATCTTGAGACTGTCGAAATTTTTAATGAAGCATTATCCTCGACAAAAGAGCGCACTCATTTAAAAAAACAGGTGAAGGTTCAGAAGAGTTGATGACTATTAATTAAACTGAAGTCTGCTACTATGCCAGTCTTTTGCTCTATACTACCATGGCTTTTATTGAAGTTATCTGTATTCACTGCCGTAAATCTGATGATATTGTCAGAAATGGAAAGGCCAGATCAGGGCTCCAAAGGCTCCTGTGCCGAAGTTACAACAAGACCTTTCAGCTGGATTATCTCTACAACGCTAACCAACCAGGTATACATGAAAGGATTGTCCGGCTAACCCACAATGGCTCTGGAGTCAGAGACATTGAGCGATACCTCAATATTAGCCGAACCACTGTCATCGCCCACTTAAAAGACTATCGCCACCAGCAGCAACAGAGTTTCCATTCGAGAA
>OODV01000068.1 GCA_900299555.1 uncultured Endozoicomonas sp. | reverse complement strand
ATAGATGACTCAAAAAGACAGGAATGTATCAGATCAACAGCTCTGACACATCACCCTGAGCTTTCACGGAATGTGGAAGCGATACCCCCAACAGAAAAAATGGCAAAGCAAAAGCAGCCCGCTGCATTTTTGTAGACATGACGTATTCTCAGAAAAAGCGTAAAAAAAGGGGAGCACCAGGCTCCCCGCTGAAAGGAAAAATGTGAACGGTTAACCCAGGTTGTAGAGGTGGGCGTCTACGGTCTGCCCTTTCGCAGGACGGGGCACGATTTCAAATGAAGGGTCGAACTCAACAGAAGCCTGCTTCAGCTTATCCATTACAGAGGCGTCCCCTTCCAGTCCGGCCTGACGGCTTTCAAACAACTCAGCCAGCGTGGTTTTGCCAAGCAGGATCTGAGTCACATCGGACTTATTGATAAACAGTGTGGCATCCGCGTCACGGGCTTTATCGACCAGGCCGTTATTCAGGTTACCGTTGGACATCTCCACAAAGTGCACTTCATCAATATCCGGAACCACCACATTCATGGTAAAAGGCATATGTTGTGCAATGGTTGAGTCCACCTTCACGGCCATGTAATCCAACAGGTTGGTAATGGACATTTCAGACAATACATCCGGTGATGCCGTCTTGGGTGTTCCAGGCAAAGTACCCACACGCAATTCCTGGGCACCGGTCAGGTAGGTGTTGCGCCAACCCATATTTTCTGCCTGATACCCCAGCTGTTCATAGGTGTCGGCCAGTAACTGACGGGCCGCTTTATTATCGGGTTCAGCCTGCACCACCTTATTCATGACCGTGGCAACAAAACGGTACTCTCCCTTTTCATAATCCGCCTGCGCTAGCTTGAACACGGCCTCACTTCCGCCCATGTAGTCCAGCATTCTGGAGGCCTCCTGCTTCACTGGTAATGGGTTCAGGTTCGCCGGATTCATATCGAAGTAGCCCAGGTACATGTTGTAAACGGCTTTGGCGTTATGGCTGTAAGAACCGTGATAACCATTGGTATGCCATGCCTTTTCCAGAGTATCAGGGAGCGCTTCAACCACAGCATCACCAATGTCCTGCATCACCACGCCATTGTTCGCCAGACGCAGCGTCTGGTTGTGGACAAAGCCATAGTTATCCCGCTGCAGCTTCATGAAATCGAGGACTTCATCATTGCCCCAGATGGGTGATGAGTGGGAGCCAAACAGAACATCGATATCACTGCCCCATTCATTGATCATCTCATTGATGTCTTTGGACCATTTCAGCGAATCACGCACTTTGGCACCGCGCAGCGTGTAGATATTGTGCATACCGTGATACATGATTTCGCCGGTCCACAGGGCATCCATCGATGGAATGTACGTCACCATGCCAGAAGGCGCCTCAGTACCGGAGATGTCCATAAAAATCATCTCAAGGCCATCGATACGGTACTGCTCATACTTTCCCTGGCCATTGAAGGTGTAATCCGGCACCACATACGTGATTTCGCCCTTGCCAAACTCAGGTGAACTGGTCGACGTTGATTTTCCCAGACCCGCATCGACGATCCCGTGTTCATGAGCCCCGAGTGTGGAACCATACTGGTAGGACGTCCGCCGGGACATGGCATTGCCAGCCAGCACATTTTCATCCACCACTTCCTTGGTGATGTTATGGGAGCCATAAACCTTCACATCGGGAAACATATCCTGAATCGCACGGGCGCCGCCAAAGTGGTCTGCATGACTGTGGGAATAGATCATCGCCACAATGGGCAGGTCGCCACCTTCCGGTATATTCTCCAGGAAAAACTGTGTAGAGAGTTCTGCCGCCTGCCGGGTCACAAGAACATCGTAAACAATCCAGCCAGTCTCACCCCGGATAAAGGTAATATTTGAAAGGTCTGTTCCCCGCACCTGGTAAATGCCATCGCGCACCTCATAGAGACCTGCCGCCGTATTATTTACCTGAGCCTGTCTATACAGTGATGGATTAACCGTGTCGGCTATCTCATCCTGACTGATAAAGTCATAACTGTTTCTCATGATGTTGGCGGTTCTGAAATCCAGGGGAACGATCAGCCCTTTTTCATTACGCTCAAAGGCATCACGGTCCTGCCAGTTCAGTTGTTCACTCAACGCTTTGTTAGCGGCTAGCGTGTGCACACTGGCGGGCTTTCCGTGAACGGTAAGATCACCATGAACGTGGTCATGATCGTGACGACCGGCGGCTCCTGCTGGTAGCGCAATGCACATAGCCAGGGCAAGTGCGGTGAATTTGGTTTGAGTCCGGGTTTTCATAACTGTCTCTCCAACTGTATTTTTTAATGTCTGAAACATCTGTCGTTTTGTTGAAGCCAGTTTATGGGCAAGACTCATAACAAAAAATAAAGTAATGTTTATTCAAAACATCACGAATGGTTATGTATTGTGATTACAAAAACAGCCGCTTCCCTTGACCTGAACCTGCTTTCGGTTTTCCTTGAAGTCTATCGCCTGGGCTCTATTACCCTGGCAGCCGATGCCCTGGAGATGACACAGCCTGGTGTCAGTGGTGTCCTTAAACGCCTGCAGCAGCAGTTAGGTGCAGAGCTGTTTGTCAGGGAAGGCCGTGGGATATCCCCTACTCATATTGCCGTTCAGCTGGCCAGTGAGATCTCACCGGCCCTGAACAATGTCAGTAACGCCATCAGCAATATAAAACAGTTCGATCCGCAGCAGCCTCGCACCTTCAAAGTGCTCTGTAACGAAATGGCGCTTCTGCACTTTCACCCGGAGATTGAGCGTGACACCACCATGGGCAACGTTAGTGTTGAATTTGTCATCGCTCCCAGTCATGAGGAAGAGATGTTACAGACCCTGAGCATGCAGAAAGCCGATCTGGCTCTGGATGTGAAAGGCCACCAGAGCCTGTACTATAAAAGTCATCCCATCATTCAGGATGAAATCGTCATCGTTGCCAGAAAAGATCATCCGCGAATCAACAGGGCACTGACTGAGCAGCAGTACTACCAAGAAAAACACGTCACTATTCGTTTACGTAGAAGTAATATGTACGCCGCTGACTACTTTACCAAAACACCACTGAAACCGCGGAAAATCAGCGCCGAATGCGACTCCCTGATGTCCATGCTGGCTTTGGTTTCCAGTTCAGACAGCATCGGCAGCACATCGCAGAGCCTGGCCAGCCGGTACGCGCCACTGTTTAATCTGCAGGTTATTGAGCAGCCCTTTGAAACCCTGCCAATTGAGCACGTGATGATCTGGCACTCAAGAACGGACTACAGTCCTGCTCACCAGTGGCTAAGGGAAAAGATTAAAAACCATGCCGGTCAATAAAAAGCAGCGGCTTGATTTTTTACCGTTATGCATCATGGTAATAGAACACCTTGGGAGATAGTGAGACAGGGCTTATGCAAAGAGCAGTGGTGATTGGTGGAAGTGTCGCGGGTTTGATGACAGCAAAAACCCTGTCACCCTTTTTCCGGGAAGTGGTCATTCTGGAAAAGGATACGCTCAACAGCGAGAACGGCCTCCATAAAGGGGTTGGCCAGGGGCCACACTCTCACGTTCTATTGCCCAGTGGTATGGAAATACTGAAACAGCTCTTAGACTCCCCTGAACTCAACCCTCGGGAATATGGCATCTATCCAGCGGATGCGGCTGAAGAACTGAAATGGTTTCAGTTTGGTGTCTGGAAAAAGCGGTTTCACTCCGGTGTGAATATGGGCTGGTGTCACCGTTCACAGTTTGAGTGGCGTATTCGTCAGGACGTGCTCTCGGTTGACAACATTCTGTTGAACAATGGCGCCCGTGTGGTTGGCCTCATGGTTGCGGAAGAAGGTAATCGTATCAAAGGAGTGCATTACCAGATCGGCTCGGGTAAAGAAGAACTCAAGGCACTGGAGGCTGACCTGGTGATTGATGCTTCCGGCCGGGGAACCCACACCCCCAAATGGCTCAGTGAAGCGAATATTGCCAGCGTCACGGAGGATGAAGTCAGAACACAAATCTCCTACACCACACGCCGGTTCCGGCTCACCCCTTCCCTTAAAGGCTCACTGGACTGGAAGGTACTGGCCATCTACCCAGAACCACCCCATGTCAAACGGGGGGGCATGATCTATCCACTGGGCAATGGTGAGTGGATGACCACTCTGGTGGGTTTTAACGGTGAAATTGCGCCACCCGACATCGACGGTTATATGGACTATGCGCAATCATTACCACAACCAGAACTCTATGAGGTGTTAAAGCAATCCACATCGATTGGTGACCCGCTCAATTACCGGGTTCCTGGCAGCCTCTGGCGGCGATACGATGATAGTAAACAGTGGCCGGGTAATTATGCAGTGGTCGGTGATGCCGTCTGCAGCTTTAACCCCATTTATGGTCAGGGTATCACCATGGTATTAAAAGACCTGCAGAAACTCAGGGCACTGCTCGAACGGAAAGAAAATGACTTTACTCCCGCGACCATGACTCACCTTCAGAAGCAGATAGGCAAGGGAAAAATCATCCCCTGGCTGATGGCCACCAGTCCGGACTTTATGTATACCGGGACCACTGGGAACAAACCACCCGGTGTTAGCATAATGAACAGTTACATCAAAGCCCTGATGAAACTGGCCGGTAAAGACCAGGATATTCATCAGCGTTTTATCGAAGCGTTTACCTTTTTGAAAAGCCCGGCAGTACTGATGACTCCAGGCGTTATAGGAAAAGTCGTGGGGCAGAAGCTATTTGGGTAAGAGAACTACTTCTTTTTGAGAAATATAAAGGACCCCCATAAATTATTTAACCAGTACAACAGCAAATTTAACTTCACTCTCGAAACTATAAATAATGCCGGGCTCACAAAGACTAAAGGAAAAGAGGATCCACTAAGTAGAAAGAACAAACACATAATAAAATCGAGTTTATTCCCAGATGCTCAACACATGACGAAACATCACCCCATACAGCCAGGCTCGAATATTATCTTGTCAAAGGATTCACTTCGGTGCGAAAGGGTAAACGACAGACCTTGTCAAACGTATCAGGCAAAGGAGGGCCTGAATACAGAAATTTTTGAAGATGCTCCAACCTTACTGCAGATACAGAGACTGACTGCAGCACATGCCATGAAGCCACCGTTTGCCACTCTGTTTTGCATAGGCTTTCAAAGCACCCAGCCTGCCCACTGCACGACTGAAACGGTTATTCCAACTCATGGTTTTCAGCCATTCATTCGGATCGATTTTCAATCTGTCGAGAATGGGTGGGAGATTCTCCTGAATAGACCCTCTCTTGTCCTGCCGAACAATACGCCCGTCCAGTCTACCAACTCAAGGTAACTACTCAGGGCAAAAGGAATGGCGGTTTCCGGGTTCTGCCCTTGTGAACGCAAGGGTTTGAGGTGAGCATGCTGTTTTCTGAACCGACCACCACTGGCTTTTGTAGCCCGCTCTTTGACGGAAGTATAATCTGAAGCTTCCGGTGTCCTGGCCATTTTTGCCCTGATGGGGTTAAGGTCAACATACGCCATACAGGTCAGCAATGCCGCTTCATCCAGTACTCAGCTTTAGAGCTTAGGTATTACGGACGTTTGAGAAGTTTATTTCTGAAATTAATAAAGCATTTCCAGTGTAACTTCTGAACTGGCCAATTCTCTTATATTACCGACTCTACAAGCAGTCTATGCTGCTCTGGGTTTCGAGCTTAATGTTCG
>OODV01000237.1 GCA_900299555.1 uncultured Endozoicomonas sp. | reverse complement strand
AGGTCGACATCGGCGATGGTAAAGCTGCCGGTATCGGACAGGGTAGCGGTGTTCTCGCCACTGGCGCCGTCAGTGATTTCCGTGACCGCGCCAGTGACATCGGTGGCCGCAGTGATGGTGGGTACATCGTTGGTGCCGGTGATAATGATACTGACTGTTGAATCGGCGCTTAAACCCTCATCGTCACTCATCAGGTAGCGTACGGTGACAGCTGCAGTCTCTCCAGTTGCGAGGTAATCAAAATCGGTTCCGGGGTCAAAGCTTAACTGGTTGTTAACAATACCTGCAATGCCCTGCCCTGTAATTGGAATACCATTGCTATCAATAACAGTGGCATTATCGAGGCTGAAATTAGCCGGGCCATCAGTGAAATCCTCATCAGTGTCGTTAGCAAGAACATTGATTACAAAACTCTCGTTTTCCTGTGACGATGCACTGTCACTGACAGGTTCAGGTGTTTCGTTAAGATCGTTAACATCAATAGTAATGGTTGCTGTTTCGGAAAGGTTACCTGTATCAGTAACTTCTATTGTCAGAGCATAACTTGGAGTTACTTCATAATTAAGATCACCAACTACGCTTATTTCACCAGTGTCAGGATCAATAGAAAAATGGCCATCTTCATTTCCGCCAATAATTGCATGCCTGAGACCCAGGCTGCTTCCCTGGTCACTGGCAACAACCACACCCACGATAGCAGAACCATCTGTGGGCATATTTTCATTGATGTTAAAACTCTGATTTAAAATCTCAGGTTTTTGATTAATAGTAACGGTTGAAAAGAGAGATTTATCGTTGTTTTGACTTACTGAGTCAATCTGATCAGTTGTGCTTGACGTATCAAGGCTATCTGGATCAGGGTTTATTTCTGAAGTTTCCCGTTCAATAATGTATTGTTTAGTTAGACGGCTTGTATTGTCTTCCTCATCGGGTGGTGAGGTATTTGAAGAAGCCTCAGGCTCTGGAACCGATGACTCTCTTTCCTGGACTGGGCTCTCATCCTTACTTTGTGCTTGATCACTGCCAGAACTTGCAGGATCCAGATTGTTCAGAAGATCTGCACCGATAACAATTTGTTGCTTTGCCGCCAAATTGATTAATTGACCATTAACCAACTCTATGATTAGTTCTGTGTCAGTGAAATTTTGGATGGCATCATTTAAATAGACAGGGTCACCTGTCTTTAAAAATCGCTCATTTCCATTATTATCAGTGATTTCAATTGGTTCCCCAGTTTCTTTAATAAAGCCAATAACTGGTGATCCACTGATTGAATCCATAATATTACCTGCCCTGGTAAATGATTCTTTTCTTTTG
>OODV01000098.1 GCA_900299555.1 uncultured Endozoicomonas sp. | reverse complement strand
ATTTTAGGCATTTCTTACGAATCGGTTTATTCCTGATAGAGGTGGTGAAAGACAGATCATAAGCTTTAATCCATGCATTTTCTTCCAACGGCATAGGAGGCTCCGCCACTTCAGGCTTTGGCTTGGGCGCCTGTTCCCGGTCATTTGGATAGAAGTTCACATTAGCATTCTGGTTATGCCCAGAGAATGGGCAGGCAGAGCCATGAGTCATGGCACCATCACGCTGATAGTTATGAACCGGACACTGTGGGCGGTTCACTGGCAGTTGCTGATGGTTGGCACCAATACGATAACGATGGGCATCAGCATACGCGAACAGCCGACCTTGCAGCATCTTATCTGGAGATGCGCCGACACCAGGCACCATATTGCTGGGAGAGAATGCCGCCTGCTCTGTTTCCGCAAAATAATTATCAACGTTGCGATTCAGTTCCAGCTGGCCAATTTCCATCAGCGGAAAATCGGCATGAGACCAGACTTTAGTCAGGTCAAAGGGGTTAACCTGGTAATTCCTGGCCTGCTCTTCTGTCATCACCTGAATTTTCACAGCCCAGCTTGGGAAGTCACCCTGATCAATAGAGTTCACCAGGTCAGACTGCATTCCATCAGCAGGCATTTTCGCAGCTTCTTCATTGGTCAGCGTCTCAATACCCTGATTGGTCTTGAAATGCCACTTAACCCATACACGCTCACCTTTGTCATTCCACATGCTGAGAGTATGCGAGCCATAACCATTCATATGGCGTAATGACTTTGGAATACCACGGTCGGACATCAGAGTAGTGATTTGATGCATGGACTGAGGATTGCTGGCCCAGAACTCAAAGTGATGCGCGGGATCCGGCAGGTTAGTTCTTGGGTCTTTTTTCTGAGAGTGGATAAAATCCGGAAACTTGGCGGGATCTCTCAGGAAGAAAACCGGTGTATTGTTACCCACGATGTCATAATTACCTTCCTCGGTATAAAAACGAAGAGCAAAGCCCCGAACATCGCGAACAAAGTCTCCGGAATCCTGACCACCGGCTACCGTCGAAAAACGCAGGAATACATCTGTTTTTTTATCAATGCCCTGCATAAATTTGGCAATAGTCAGATCTGACAGATCTTTGGTCAGAGTAAATGTACCATGAGCCCCATAGCCTCTTGCATGAACCACTCGCTCAGGAATACGCTCTCGATTAAAATGAGCCAGCTTCTCAAAAAGACGATAGTTGTCGAATGTCAGAGAGCCGCGTTCGCCAGCAGAGATGCTGTTATTGTCTTCAGGAACAGGGGCTCCATTAGCGGTAGCAAGGTACGTATTATCAGTCATTTTCCGCCTCCATGGGCGCTGCAAATACCATCAATGGCGTTACGAATATGACAACGAGTGTATTACCCTACCGGTGATAGAGAGTATTGATTTTGATTAATCACCATAATTAATAATTATTATCGTTCTAACCAGGCTCTCTTGAGAGCCTACATCAGACCATCCAGTCGAAAAAAAACAAAAAACGATATTATTAACTATAAAAGTTGCATTAAATTTGGCGAAATAATCAAAATATAACTACTCTCAGCAAGAATTGTTATCTCATTAAAATAACTGAACCAGTGGTTAGGTATCCGGAAACCATTCGTTTACTGCTATTAACTGAATACAAATGTAAAAGAGAGCCCTATAAAACAATTCTGCTACCAGAGAGGTGAATAATGAACGGTGACAAGAACCTGATCATTGAACAAATTACCATTGTGGGTGGAACCCACGGTAACGAATACATCGGGCCTTTCTTCATCCGCAAGGCAGAGCAAACCAACATTTATCAGGATAACCCCATAGAAGTGTCAACGCTTCTGGCAAACCCGGAAGCCTTTACCCAAGCCAGGCGTTTTATTGATCAAGATCTGAACCGATCATTTTCTTCCGATATTCTCACTGGCGACCAAGACCAGCATGAGTGCCAGCGGGCAAGGGAAATTTCCAGACACTTTGTTCAGGGACTGTCTCAGAACGAGTCGGGCCAACACTTCATTATTGATCTCCACAGTACAACCGCCAATATGGGCATTACTCTGATCGTGAGAAACAATGAGCCGCTAAACCTTCGCACAGCGGCCTATGTTCAGAAAAACATGCCCGAAGCCCGGATCCTTCTCAGCAATATGGATCATATTCAACATCAGTCTTTAAACAGTATTTCACGTTTTGGTATTGTCATTGAAGTTGGCCCCTTACCCAATGCAGTACTTCGTCACGACCTCTTTGAAGCTACTGAGAAAGTCGTGGAGCTGGTCGTTAAGTTCCTGACACTTAGTAAAACCCGTAGGGAGCCCAAACTTCCTGATGAAGTGACGGTATTCAAGTTCCGAGAAAAAGTGCCTTATCCCAGGGATCAAGAAGGAGAACTGACCGCAATGGTTCATAAGGAGCTTCAGGATCGTGACTATCGGCTGCTAAAAGCCAGTCATCCTATATTTAGGACCTTTCAGGGCGATGAAATCAGATATTCCAGAGAACCTGGCTATCCAGTATTTATTAATGAAGCGGCTTATTATCTTGAAGATACTGCCTTTATCCTAACTGATAGGATCGAGGTCTCACTTAATTAAGTGTTTTTTACTCTTCAACTCTGTTAATGAGTTTGGTCCTCTATTTAGGATATCAAAACAGATATAGCGCCTTAACGAGCCAAGCGCTTGGCCTTCCAACCCTCACGGAAAATAACAAAACAACAAGCAACAACCGCATAAAAAAATAACCCCACTTCGACAACCCGCAAGAACATTCGCAAATTACTGATAAATTTAAGAAATTATTGACTTAAATCAAAACCAAAAGAAATGCGAGAAGTGATAATGTTTCTGATTTAATCCGCAAGAAGAACTGGACAATGAATAAACCCCACTCTGGAAAATGCCCCGTTATGCACGGAGCGGTAACCGAGAGCGGCAAGTCGAATGTTGACTGGTGGCCAAAAACACTGAACCTCGACATTCTGCATCAGCATGATCAAAAAACTGACCCGATGGAGCCGGAGTTTAACTATCGGGAAGCGGTGAAAACCCTCGACTTTGCCGGCCTGAAACAAGACCTTAAAGACCTGATGACCAACTCCCAGGAATGGTGGCCTGCCGACTGGGGGCACTATGGTGGTCTGATGGTACGTATGTCCTGGCACGCCGCCGGTACCTACCGTATTGCCGATGGCCGTGGTGGTGCCGGTACCGGTAACCTGCGCTTTGCGCCATTGAACTCCTGGCCCGATAACGCCAACCTGGACAAAGCCCGTCGCCTGTTATGGCCTATCAAGAAAAAGTACGGTAACAAACTGAGCTGGGCTGACCTGCTGGCTTATGCTGGCACTGTCGCTTATGAATCCATGGGACTGAAAACCTTTGGCTTCGCTTTCGGTCGAGAAGATATCTGGCATCCTGAAAAAGATACCTATTGGGGCTCTGAAAAAGAGTGGCTGAAGCCAAGTACTGAAGAAGGTGGCCGTTACTCCGGCGCGCGCGACCTGGAAAACCCATTGGCAGCGGTCATGATGGGGCTGATTTACGTCAACCCGGAAGGTGTGGATGGCAACCCGGACCCGCTGAAAACCGCCCACGATATGCGCGTCACCTTTGAGCGTATGGCGATGAATGATGAAGAAACGGTTGCCCTCGCCGCCGGCGGTCATACCGTGGGGAAGTGTCATGGTAACGGTAAAGCAGAATTATTGGGTGAGGCTCCAGAAGGTGCTGAACTGGAAGATCAGGGCCTGGGTTGGCTCAACAAAACCAGCCGGGGTATTGGTCGCAATACCGTGACTTCCGGTATTGAAGGCGCCTGGACCACCAACCCGACCCAGTGGGATAACGGCTACTTCCACCTGCTGTTCAAATACGACTGGGAACTGAAGAAGAGCCCAGCCGGAGCACACCAGTACGAACCTGTTGACATTGCTGAAGAAGATAAGCCGGTTGATGTGGAAGATCCATCCATTCGCTATAACCCCATCATGACCGATGCGGATATGGCTCTTAAGGTGGATCCGGAATATCGCAGGATTTCCGAACGCTTCCGTGACGACCATGCGTACTTCTCTGAAGTGTTTGCCCGTGCCTGGTTCAAGCTGACACACCGGGATATGGGACCAAAATCCCGTTATCTCGGCCCGGATGCACCTCAGGAAGAGCTGATCTGGCAAGACCCGGTACCGGCTGGCAAGACTGATTATGATGTGGATGCGGTTAAGGCCAGAATTGCGGCCAGTGGTCTGAGCAACAGTGAAATGATCACCACTGCCTGGGACAGCGCCCGTACCTTCCGAGGTTCCGATAAGCGTGGTGGTGCCAATGGTTCCCGTATCCGCTTCGACTTCCAGAAGGATTGGGAAGGCAACGAACCCAAACGTCTGAAAAAAGTACTCGCTGTACTGGAGCCTATTGCTGCCGAAACCGGTGTTAGCGTGGCAGACTTGATTGTTCTGGCCGGTAATTTGGGTCTGGAAACCTCTATTAAGGCGGCAGGTTTTGACATTAGAGTACCATTTGCTCCTGGCCGTGGCGATGCAACGCTGGAGCAAACGGATGTTAAGTCTTTTGAAGTACTTGAGCCCCTGCACGATGGTTTCCGCAACTGGCTGAAGAAGGATTATGTAGTCAAAGCGGAAGAGATGCTGCTGGACCGAGCCCAGCTAATGGGACTCACTGCTCACGAAATGACAGCTCTGATTGGTGGTATGCGTGTTCTGGGCACTAACTATGGTGGCACCAAACACGGCGTATTCACTGATCGCGAAGGTCAGTTAACGACAGATTTCTTCGTTAACCTGGTCGATATGAATTTCACTTGGATACCGGCCGCTGATGGTCTCTATGAGATCAGAGACCGCAAGACCAATACCGTAAAGTGGACCGCAACCCGTGCTGACCTGGTATTTGGTTCCAACTCAATCCTGAGAGCCTACGCCGAAGTGTATGCTCAGGACGATAATCAGGAAAAATTCGTTCGCGACTTCGTAGCAGCCTGGACCAAAGTAATGAATGCAGATCGCTTTGATCTGGCTTAATCTCGTAAACTGCTGGAACCCAATACACACGCCGCATTAATTGCGGCGTGTTTTTTTGTCTTAGCTATTTTTCTTTTTTCTGCTCACCTTCGTCATGGTAGAGTTACAGGTCGAATAGATTATCCTCCCCATAAAAGTTCAGACATATATCCCGTCTGCAAAGTGATGGGGATACCACTCCTTTAAGAACTGAAGCATTATTGGTGGACCACGGAGAGATCATGACCAACACCTTTCGTTCAGTGAGCATGCTGACACTGCTGCTGTTAACCAGCCTGTTAACTGCCTGTGGCTTCCATCTGAGAGGAGAAATGGGTACCAGCAGCGATCCCAAACAACTGTCAGTGTCTGGCAATGATCCTATCTATATTCGCTATCTTTCCAGAGCTATGGAACGCAGTGGCATTGATATCAGTATCAAGGCCCCCTGGCGAATCAATGTGATCCGGGTTGAAAGGGATGTTGACCAGATGACGGTCGCTTCAGCAGGTTATTTTGAGCAGAGAATAGCCATGAGCGTGGTTTACCAACTAGAAACCTCCTCTGGTTTATCGCTGTTTGGACCGGTTGAACTGACCCGAGAACGGCACTTAACCCAGAATCAGGATACACCCAATGCGTCAGAATCCGAGCAAGCCATCATTCTTTCTGAATTGCGCCAGGAGCTGATTGCCACTACTTTACGAAAAATCCATAGCCTCTCAGAAACAGAGCTGACAGCTGAAGCTGAAAAAGCCAGAGCTACAGAGCAAATGAAACAGCCGGTGATGGAAAGCACTGTGGAAGGAAACCAACAACCTTGAAGCTTCGTATCGACCAGCTGGGAGCTCAGCTGAAAAAGCAGCTTGCACCGGTTTACATCGTCAGCGGTGATGAGCCACTGCAAGTGGCCCAGTGCTGTGATCAGATCCGTAAGCATGCCAGAGAAGCCGAATTTTCAGAACGTCACGTTTATCATGTGGAAAGTGGGTTTGACTGGGGCGATTTTCTCAGCACGGCAAACAGCTTATCCCTGTTTGCCCAGAAGCAGATTCTTGAGCTTCGCATGCCTAATGGAAAGCCGGGAGATACTGGCAGTAAAGCACTGTTGGAATATATCGGCCACCCATCTCCAGACAACCTTCTGCTGATAGTGACAGACCGCCTTGATAACTCACTGAAAAAATCAAAGTGGTTTAAGGCTCTGGAACAATCTGGAGTATTTATCCAAATTTGGCCCATTGAATCTGTACAATTACCACAATGGCTGGGCCAGCGCCTCAGGTCGGATGGCTACCGGGCAACGCCTGAGGCTCTTAGCCTTATTGCTGAGCGTGTAGAAGGTAACCTTCTGGCAGCGTCGCAGGAACTGGAAAAGCTCAAACTTCTCTCAAAAGATAAAGCGGTTGATGAAGCTACCGTTCGCAAAGCGGTTTCAGACAGTGCACGATATGATGTATTTCAGTTACTGGATACTGCCTTGGAAGGCAACATTAAACAGTGTGTTCGAATCCTCAGTATCCTGAGAGGAGAAGGGATTGAACCGCCTATCATCCTCTGGGCTCTCGCCAGAGAGATTCGTCTATTAAGCCACCTCAGCCGACAAATCTCCCGTGGGTTATCCACTGATATCGCCATTGATCAATCAGCGAAAGTCCTTGGATTTGCCCCCTTCATGTTAAAACGCAGGAAATCATTGCTGGATAAAGCCATTCGCCGGAGCAGTGAACGAAGTCTCCGTCAAATGCTTTTGTCTACCGGTAGAATTGATCGCTGTATCAAAGGTCTGGACAAAGGTAATGTCTGGGATGAGCTGCTGACCCTGACCCTGCATCTTGCTGGAATACCTCCCATAAAAAGTATTTCCTAAATCCTGCAATCCCAATTTCAAAAGGTCAAATAGAGGAATGAAACATGGCC
>OODV01000010.1 GCA_900299555.1 uncultured Endozoicomonas sp. | reverse complement strand
GCACGGTTCTTTTTCTGGCTGTGCTGTCGGTGGATGCGACAGGCAGGCGCGTTCTCTGAACAACGCTCAAGGATCAGGTCATCGAGAATAACGGGAACCGGTTCCTCTTCAGGTGCTTTGGAACTGACTAACAGTGTCAGTTGATGAGCAAGATTTCGCCAACGCCAGCACCCGAAGGCAACCCAATGATGATAGCTGCTCCAGACTTTATCGTACTGGATGGCAAGCAGAGCCTGAGTCAGGAACCCCTCACCGGAGAGCATGCTACCAATGAGCAATTCGCAAAACACTGGTGCAGCTTTCGCAGAAACAGCTCTGGTAAGGAAAGTAATATAGAACGAAAGTTCTTTTAATATTTTTGTTTGTTCTAAAGAGTACATCACAACCGCCTGGATTTATTATGTGTGACGGTTGGTTTAACTCATATAAAAATTAAATCGAATGTACCAGTGAAGCTCTAAAGCTGAGTATCTTGGTAGATAAGGGGAGATAGTTGTCATGGAAGGGATGCTGGAAGTACAGGGCATTGATGTTTTTTACGGTGCCAGTCAGGCTCTGAAGTCGGTCACCATTGAAGCTCGCAAGGGCAAGGTCACCAGCGTAATGGGGCGTAATGGCGTTGGAAAAACTACCCTTATGAATGCTGTCGCAGGCCGGGTAACACCAGCCTCTGGCAAGATCCTGTGGCAGGGGATGGATATTGCCAGCAGCCCTTCTCACTCAAGAGCGCGGAATGGTATTGCCTATGTTCCCCAGGGGCGGCAGATTTTTCCGTTACTCACGGTGCAGGAGAATCTGGAAACCGGTTTTGCCTGTCTGCCCCGCTCAAAGCGGCGGATTGATTCGGAAATTTTTGATCTCTTTCCCGTACTTCAACAGATGCGTCATCGCCGGGGAGGCGACCTGTCCGGCGGCCAGCAACAGCAGCTGGCCATTGCCCGTGCACTGGTAACCCAGCCGGAGCTGTTGATTCTGGATGAGCCAACAGAAGGCATTCAACCATCCATTATCAAAGATATTCAGTCGGTGATTGGTCTGCTCCGTGACCGGGGTGAGATGGCCATTCTGCTGGTTGAGCAGTTCTTTGAGTTTGCCCGTGACCTGGCGGATACCTTTGTGGTGCTAGATCGGGGAGAGATTGCTCTGGCAGGAGCCGGCGACTCCATGGATGAAGCCGCCGTTCGTCGCTTAATGACTGTATAATTGTTTTAGTCAGGTTAATGGTTAGCCAAAAACCGACAATGTGGCCTGCAGAATAATCAGGTTCACAATATCAATAAAGAAGGCACCGACAATAGGTACAACCATAAAACCCTGAGGGGAAGGGCCAAAGCGATTAACCACTGAGCCCATGTTCATTACGGCTGTCGGGGTTGCGCCCAGACCAAAGCCACAATGGCCACTGGATATAACGGCAGCATCGTAGTCTTTGCCCATCACCCTGAAGGTGACAACGTAAGCGAATATTGCCAGCATGGCGGACTGCACCATCAGAATGATCAGGAAAGGTATCGCCAGATCAAGAATGTTCCATAGCTTTAAGCTCATGAGGGCCATGGCAAGAAATAGAGCCAGTGAAACGGTACCCAGGACATCAATGGTTTCAATATCCAGCTTTTTCACCTTGGTGATTTCAAGGGTATTGGTGATGATGACACCAATAAACAATGCATAGACAAAATCGGGAATCATCAGCCATTTGATCTCAAAGCCATTGATCCAGATTTCCAGGTACTTGGCGCCAGTCACACAGATCAGAATCATGAACAATGACTCAATCATCTTCTTTGAGGTGACCTTGTCTTCCTCATTTTCATTGTATGTCACCAATTCCGGAAACTGATCATGGGTTCTGTTGCTGTTGCCGTACTGGGATTTCAGGCCATTTTTATCCACCAGTCCCTGGGCTACCGGGCTACCAATAATACCCCCCATAATCAGGCCAAAGGTTGCAGATGCCATGGCAATTTCCAGTACATTGTTCATGCCGTAGATTTCCTGGAATGTCTGAGACCAGGCTGCACCGGTTCCATGCCCACCGGAAAGCGTAATGGAACCGGCAATCAATCCCATAAGAGGATCAAGTCCCAGCATGGTAGCCAATGACATGCCTATGCCGTTTTGCAGCACGATGTAGGCCGATGCTACACCGAGAAAAACCAGTACCTTGGCCCCTCCCTTTACGAGCTGGGTATAGCTGGCGGCCAGACCAACCGTCGCAAAGAACATCAGCATGAAGGTGTCCTGCAAGGGCAGGTGGAACTCAACTTCGGTACCGTTGAAATGGAGCCATGCAATAGCCGCTGCAACGATCAGCCCACCAACAATGGGCTCAGGAATATTGAATTTCTTCAAGACAGGAATTCGGGCATTGATAAAATGCCCCAGGAACAGCACAAATATGGCAATGAGAAACGACTCAAGAGCGCCAACAGTCAATAGTTGATTCATAAACCCTCAGAATAAAAGTGATCAGTTGCAGATACAGGCAAAGCGTCTATCCAATTTGCTATAACCCAGTCCGGTTTCTTTTATCACTTCTATCCGGGTGGGAATCCGTTCTTTCAGGGACTCGATATGGGAGATGATACCAACCATCTTCCCACTGGCATTCAGGCTATCCAGGGCGCTGAGTGCGGTTTCCAGTGTTTCCTGATCCAGTGTACCAAACCCTTCGTCCAGAAACAGCGAGTCGATACGGGTTTTGTGGCTGACCAGATCCGAAAGCCCCAGTGCCAGTGCCAGGCTGACCAGAAAGCTTTCACCGCCAGACAGGGTTTTGATATCCCGTGCTGTGTCACCCTGCCAGGTATCAAGAACTTCAAGGCTGAGCTCATCGTTGCTCTTTTTATTGAGCAGATAGCGGGCATGGAGCTGTTCAAGCTGTCGGTTGGCCAGAAGAATAAGGTGATCCAGCGTCAGGCCCTGGGCAAATTTACGGAACTTGTCACCTTTACTGGAGCCAATCAGGCCACTGAGTTGAGCCCAAACCTGGTATTGATGCTCTTGTGCTGCAATAGCCTTGAAGAGGTTTGCCTGGCCAAGACGTTTTTCTTCGTCGTCTTTCAGTGCCTGAGTAATTTCGCCCTGTCGTTGATTGATTAAACGAATATGATTATCCAAGTCGGTTAGTTTTTCAGTTAATTCATCCAATGACAGTTTAGTCGCTGGTTGTTCAATATGTACTTTCAGGTTGGCTTCAGCCGAGGCAACCTTGCCTTTTGCCTCATGCAACTGCTGTTCAAGACATTGCTTGAGTTCTGTCAGAGTCTTTCTTTCTTCTTTATCCAGCGACGCTTTCTGGAAATGTTCACTGTCCTGGAATGGACTGTCATTTAATAATGTCTGCCACGTCTTCTCTGCGACTTTCAGCCCTTCGCTCAACGCTTCCTGTTCAATGGTCTGCTGACGAATGATTCCGGTCAGCTCACCCAGTTGTTCATCAATTGCTTTCAACTGGCTCTGGCTTTGCTGGTAGTGTGCCTTGGCTTCAACAACCAGTGACTTGAGTCGCTGTCGCTCCTCATTCACTATTTTCTGGCCAAACAGCTCGTGCCGTTTCTGTTGTTGGTGTTGTAACTGAGCGTTGGTGTTATCCAGGGTTTTCTGAAATTCACGGACGAACTCGTCGGCTTTTTGCTGATTTTGATGCTTATTACTGAGCTGCAGGGTAGCGGCCTGAATTTTTTCACTCAGTACTTTTTGCTCAGCTGTGATGTTTTGCCATTGCTGCCAGTTTTTTTCCTGCTGACTCAGCCATGTTGGCTGCTCTGAAAGGACTGGGGTCTGAAGATGCAGCTCATGTTGAATTCTGAGCCTGATCTTTTCTTCCAAAGCCTGACTGGCGTGTTTGCTCTGCTCGAGCTGTTGGCGTTTATCGGACAGCTGCTGGTCAATCTGGCTTTTCTGGTGTTGATTAACATCCCGTCGATGGTTGTGCTGGGTAATGTCTTTATTGAGTTGATCCAGCTGCTGCTGCTCAAGTTGAATACTGCGATTGAGCTGACTCAATTCTTCCAGCTGTTTTTTTCGGGTCTCCCCACTTTCTGTAAACCGTTTAAAGTGGCTCTGATATTCTTCCGTGTTGTTTATCGAGAATGTAAGAGACAGTGCATTGCTGGTAGCGGACCAGTCTGATGTGACCTGAGCAATCTGATTCTGCAGCCTGTTAATGGTCTGTTCTGACGATTCCAGCTGTGCCTGTATACGCGCAGCCTCTCTGCTAAGACTCTCTCCCTCAGTCTGTAGCTGCTCCAGCGTTTGCTTTCTGGTTTTTAACCGTTGTTCGGTGTCTGAAATATTCAGCTGCTGATAATGCTCAATCGCTGGATGTTCTTTAGCACCGCAAAGAGGGCAGGCTTCTCCCGCCTGAAGTTTATTGCGATAGTCCTTAAGGCTGGTAATCTGCCGTTCCTGAATTAGCAGCTGTTCCAGATCATGGCAGTGCTGCTTGACACTCCTGTACTCGGCTCTCAGCCCTTTAATTTTGTTAGTGTACTGCGCAACTGATTGCTGCAGGTTGATTTGGAGGTTTTGCTCTTTCTGTAAATCACTGCTGCAGTTTATGTATTGCTGGTTAAGATTACTCAGATGCAGCCATAGTGGGTTCTGTTCATTCCATTGCTGATGAGCCACCTGAAGCTGATCTTCTTCCTGGCCATTTAATATGGCTGCTTTGTTCTCAAGCAGCGTTTTATTCTTGCTGGAGCGTTGCTCGATTGTTTTGGTCAGAGACTGAATATGGCCTTCCAGTTTCTGATGTTGAGCGTTTAGGTTTTGGCTCTCCTGCTCCAACGTATGAATGGCTTGAATATATTGTTGTTCACTCTGGCTGGCTGTCTCCCGCTGCTCAAACAGGGTTTGTAATACCGGCAGCTGTTCTCCCAGCTTTTGCTGGTGTGTATTTTGTTCCAGGTAATGGTTAGCCATCTGAAGCTGGTCATTCAGTTGCTGCCGGGACTGCTGGTCATCAGCAATGCTTTTTTTCAGTGCTTCCTGCTCATGCTCTGCCGTCAGTAGTTTGCCTTTGATGGCCTGTTGTTCGTTAGTAAGTCTCTGTATGTCGGAATCCAGGGGGATAACCTGCTCTACCAGCAGAGATTCAGTCTGCTCCAGTTCCTGTTGATGATTTTCCCAGGCACTTAACTGAATCTGATGCTGCTTCTGGGCTGTTTCTGCCTTTTCAGCTGTGGTCAGTTTTTTCTGTTGATGATCAGCCAGTGTCTTTTGTATCAGTTGATATTTTTGCTGACATTCGTTCAAGCGTTCCCAGTCCGGCAGAAGCTCCATAGCGGGGAGGGACTGCTCCAGACGGTTTAATTGCCCGCTGTGTTCTACGCCCTGTTGAATGGCAAGGTTCAATGACTCCCGGGCTTTAACCTCTTCCTGTTCTCTGCTGGTCAGTTCTTCCAGCCAGCGCTTCTGGTGGGTAAAGGAAAGTCGTTCGTTGCTGGTTTCCTGTTGCTGTTCGGTCAGCTGATTCTGTTCTTCTCTTAGCTCTGAAAGTCGATCGTCGTTCAGTAGAGCAATGCCACCCGCTCTGGCTTTTAGCAGGCTGAGGTTCTGCTCTTCGGTACGCATGCGTTCAAAGACCCGTCGTGAGATCTCTCCATAGATCTCAGTACCTGTCAGTTCTTCCAGCAGCTCTGCCCGGTCATTAGCGCTGGCTTCCAGAAAAGCAGCAAAACCGCCCTGGGCGAGCATCATGGATTTGGTGAAACGCCCGAAGTCCAGCCCGGTCAGCTCACTGACTTTTTTCAATTTATCGTTAATACGGGTGGTAATAATCGTACCGTCACTATCGGCCAGCTCTACCTGTGGAGCCTGTAACTTGCCATCCGCCTTTCCCCTGGCTCTGCGTTGCGACCAGAAGGCACGATAGGCTTTGCCTTTCACTTCAAACTCAACTTCTGAGAGAGACTCAGACGTGTGCCTTGTCATCAGTTCGTTATCGGATGCTGAGATCGTGGTCAGGCGTGGAGTCTGATGGTAAAGGGCAAGGCAGATGGCATCCAGCAGCGTGGTTTTTCCGGCACCGGTAGGGCCGGTAATGGCAAACAGACCACTGTTGGTAAAAGGTTCCTTCTGGAAGTCTATTTTCCACTCGCCCCTGAGAGAATTAATATTTTTCAGGCGCAGACTGAGGATTTTCATCAGGCATTGTCCTCCTGATCATGCTGCACCTGAAGGGGAGGTTCTTTATCGGTTTCAAACACGTTTTCGAGTACTTCCTGAAAGGCGCTGGTCAGCTGCAGTAACTGTTCGTCCGTAAGCTCTTCCTGTTGAAGCCGTTGCTGGAATACGTCTTCAACATTCAACTCAGCCAGGCTCTCCTGGTCAGCAACTGTTAATGATGCTGCTGTTTTTTCCCGTTTTCTTCTTACTCTCAGCAGTTCGAATGAAGACAACTCCTCTCTGGCAAGAATCAGCTGTTCGACTCGGCTTTGCAGGTCATGAAGGTAAGCTTCGGTGGTGATTTCAATCTCCAGCCATGGGTTGAGCTCAGACTGATGTTTCTCACCAGCCACTGTAGCCAGCTGCTGATCAATACTGTCCAGCGAGCCTTTAAGGCTGATCAGTGGTCTGAAGACAGGCACCATAATGGACTCAATTTTATTCAGCTCATTTTCCTTGAAGTCAACAATAATGACTTGTTTTTCGGTGCCGGATTCATCAAAACTCAGCGGGATAGGTGATCCTGAATAGCGAATATGCTCCTGCTTTGCCACGATTTGAGGTCGATGCAGGTGGCCGAGTGCAATGTAGTGAGCTTTGGGAAAAGCAGATACCGGAAATGCCGACAGGGTCCCGATGTAAATCTCACGAACAGATTCGGTCAGCTGTCCGCCTACTGTCGTTAAATGCCCCGTCGCAACAATGGGAAGCTGCTCTCCTGCCAGTTTTTCAGCTTCTGTGTATATTGCCTGATAGTGAGCAACAATTGCCTGTTGAAGAGCCTGTTGTTTGTCTTCACCCGACTCTCCAGCCTGACTTTCCAGGACATCCCGGGGGCGGACGAAAGGAATAGCACAGATGACGGCACCAGGATCGCCCTGACTGTTTTTCAAAACCAGAACCTGGTCTTGCGATTCTTTACTGACGCCACCAACCACAAAGGTATTCAGGCAGGCCAGCAGCTCTTTTGATTCATTCAGTGTGGCCACTGAGTCATGGTTACCGCCAATCACCACGAGCTGCTGGCAGGGCGTATTCTGCAGGCTGACAATAAATCGGCTATACAGTCTTCGTGCATAGCTCGGTGGTGTACCGGTATCAAAGATATCACCGGCAATAATCATGGCATCAATATGCTGCTCTTTCACCAGCTCGATCAGCCAGTCCAGAAAGGCCTGATGTTCTGACTCCCGGCTTTTGCCCATAAAGTGCTGGCCAAGGTGCCAGTCAGATGTGTGAAGAATGCGCATGATGACCTAAGCTTCAGGAAGCTTGTGAAAAATGAGAAAGGGAAACTACACCAGAAATAGGCTGTGGCCAATGATCTGAGTCCGGTTATGGGTTGTGCAGCTCATAATGCTTCAGAATTTGTGATTTACCCTGCCCGGATGTGTGCACCTCTCTTATGAATTTGAAGCCACACTTCTGGATAACACTGCCGGATGCCTGATTCTCAACAAGGTGACGGGCGTAGATCATTGGAAGTTTGAACTCATTGAAGCAAAATCTGAGGAATGGCCTTGCTGCTTCAGTGCAGTAACCTTTTCTCCAGTAAGGTACTCCAAGCCAGTAACCCAGGTTGGCATCATGACCGGTTATTTCCGTCAGGCTAATAGCGCCAGCCAGTTCACCCGAACTCAGCATGGTTATCGCGTAGACCAGAGCATGCTCTTCTTTCATTTCCCGACGGTGCTCTCGTATCCATGACTCAGCCATTCCATCCAGATAAGGGTAGGGGATATTGGCTGTCATTTCTGATACGCGCCTGTCTCCCGCAAGAGCCTGAATGCGGCAAGCATCTTCAAGGGTAAATGGCCTCAGTATCAGCCTTTCTGTTGTTATATTTCTGAGCATGGGAGCAGAAGTATGATCTTTGAATATTTCTTTTTACCCGATTCTGGGTATTTTGTCCGAAGTATTTTTTGCAGGGGACATTTTTGCAGCTCATCACTGTTTTACACGGGACCTGGCCAGAAAAAAGGGTTATGTATCACTCCCCATACATGGCCATCCGGATCATTGAAGTAAGCTGTGTAGCCTCCCCAGTCAGCCTGATCCGGTTGCCGTAGTTTTTTTGCACCGGCACTTATGGCCATTTGAAAAATAGTTTCAACTTCCGCAGGTGTTTTCACATTATGGTAGATAGTAACTCCGTTGAATTCAGACTGGGGGAGTGCTGTTGTGATACCCACATCAGCAGCCAATAACTGAATGGGGTAAATACTCAGCCAGGTTCCTGTCAGTTCAAAGAAAGCTACCTCTTCATCTCCCCAGTAGTCATATCTTGGGAAGCACAGGCCTTTTTCATAGAAATCAAGTGATGTTTGAAAGTCACGAACACCCAAGGTGAGCATGTTGATGCAGGGATTCATTGCTAACTCCATCTTCGGCTAACAAACAACCAAAATAGCTTTTTTGATACTTTCTGTGGAATGTTTTTGAGGTTATTTGGTAAGAATTGCTTAAGGAAGATGCGAATAAGTACCCAGCAATGAGATAATATTCTTGTCAACTCCACTTTGTGCTTCTATCCCTGAGCCAGCTCAGTTTCGCAGACAGTGAGTTTGTCCAAAAACGCGGAACGACCCACAAAGAACGTTTTCTGGCAAAAATGGAGAAGCTCATGCCATGGCGCAGGCTCATTGGCATCATCGACCCAAAACGGGGCAATGGTCGCCCTCCTTGGCCACTGGAAATCATGATACGGATTCACTGTCTTCAATAGTGGTATAGCCTCAGCGATGAAGGCATGGAAGACGTACTCTATGAAATTGCATCCATGAGATTGTCAGCAGGGGTTTGGCTGGACAGGCTGATTCCTGATCGTACGACGATTATGAACTTTCGACATTTACTCGAAAAGCACCGGCTGCGGCGGGCAATCTTTACCGAGATTAATGATCGGCTGATGGACTCTGGTATCATCCTGAAAGAAGACACTTTTTTGGTTGCCACCATTATCGATGCGCCGACGTCTACCAGAAACAAGGATAAGCAACTCGACCCGGATATGTGCATTATCTCAATCAGGTCGGAAAACTGCTCCATGGTGATGAGGGCTTTATATCCAGTGATGCGGGTTATCGGGGAGCAGAGCAACAACCTGAGTTGCAGGGTGTCTCCGCCGAGTGGTTTATCGCAGAAAATCCATCCCGCATCAAATAACTGAAGAAGCACCCTCGAAAGAACAAGGATGTTTTGAAACTCAAATATAATAAAGCCAGCAACAGGGCTTTTGTATAGCATCCTTTTCGGTTTATAAAGTGCTAATTTGGTTTTGTGAAAGCTGCCTGCAAGGGGCTTAAGAAAAACGACAACAAGCTGGCGACACTGTTTGCTTTGGCGAATATTGTCAGACTGGACCAGTTGATCCGGGCGAAGGGTGAATCCGCCCGACAACCGTGAGAGTGTTCAAACTCAATCGTTTTTATGTGGCTTTTTTGATGAATTATTCATCAATATTGGTGGACTATGCTGATTTTGCTCAAGCGAATCATGAATTTATAAAACAGAGGGGGCGTCTTCCTTCAGGTAACCTTCGCCTGCTGCTACAACAAAAGCCATTTCTACAAGGTACTCTGGGTCTGCCAGCTCTGCTTTAACGCAGGCTCTGCTGGGGGCACAGCCTTCAGGGAACCATGCATCCCAGACCTCATTCAATGCCGGTAAATTAGCAAAGTCAGTGATGTAGATTGTTACGGACAATATACGTGACCGGTCACTGTTGATTTTCTCCAGAGCCTGATCTGTCTGGCTAAATATCTGATTTACCTGTCCTTTAATGTCTTCGGTAGTATCTGAATCGGCAACTTCAACAAAGTGAGCGATGCCATTGAAGACGGTAATATCTGACCAGCGTTTACAAGGGTTGATTCGGTGTATCTTCATGATTACCTGCCTGACGGATGGTTCAATGGGTTTGTTTGTAATTCATTGACAAATCAAGGAAAAGCAATTTATTGCTCTTGCTGGGGCCAGAGAATTATAGAGAGAGTGCTATGGTAGATAAATAATGGAATTTATTGGAATTGAGCCATGGAGGGGGAGTAATTGTGATTCCTAATACTAATCATCAGGGGCATGTTGGTTATAGCCACTTAAGGCATTCTGGAGGCATATCTAACAAAGCTACAAAACCCGCTCCCCGAGCTTCGGTTATGGCTACTCAGCCTAAGCGAAATATGCATCACCTTCAAAAGATGCCCGCGCAATACAATAAAGCAGTACAAAGTCGTAATGCTCAGCATGCACAGGCAAAGCAGTTTATTCAGGGAGTTAGAGACCTGAATCAAATGAAAACAGACCTGATCGCTAAGCAAAAAGCAAGTAAAGCGGCTTTAGTTCAAAAGCAAAAAGCGCGTCGGCAAAGACATCAGAATATAGGTAGTCCGGCACGACAGCCTAAAATTGCACAGAATGAAGGGCCTTTACAAAACTCCCAAAGTAATCACGCAAATCGTTCACAGACTGCAAAACTGAGATCTGGTGGCGGGCCGGGTGGGCCAGGAAAGCTGCCGTCCAATAATAAGCAGAGCTTTTTATCAGGCTTTAAAGGTACACCGAGAACACTTCAGCAACTTCAGTATCAATTAAGAGCTTCTTATTCTCCACGGGATCTTAAGCAGGCTATTGCGGATGGTCAGGTATCGCGACTATCTGAACCTGACAAAAAACACTATCAGAGTGCACTCAGCAGAGCTGTCATGAATCTGGCAAGTAACCCGGATACAGCGCATCAAATCGACCGTTCATTTATAGAGCAGGCATTGAGTAGAGATAAAAGCACGTCATCACACACTATCATGTGTTGGGAGAAGGCAGATTTTTCACATATGGCTGAGCGAAACGACCTGTTAAAGCAGGGTAAGGTCTACACCCCTCCATTCATCAAGCCTCAGCCTGATTGCTCTTATCGAGAACTTCACAGGCAGTTTGCCCAGATTACATCGATCAATGACTTAAAAGCAGTTGTTGCAAACAGAGCGGCAACAAATATCACGCCAGCTGAGCAAGGGAAGTATCAGGGAGCATTAAGTGCAGTACTAAGAGGCATGGCGAAAAATCCCGATTTTGCCGGTGACTTACATGAAGGCTTTATTGACTATGCACTTCAGGGCGACCTAAGGGCAAAGAACGAAATATTATCTCTTCGGGATAAAACATTGACCGGAATGCTTGAGCGAAGGCTTGATCGGTTGAAAAGGAGGTAGCTGGATAAAACCGATTTGAGCATGATTCGCTCAGTCATAAACACCCCACATTATACCGGTTCCAAGTTGTTCAAGTTCTTTAACTCGCCTGATGGTCATCACTGCCTGACAATGTGATGTCCATTTTTCGTAGGTCACTCCAACATAGTAGGTTTTCACCAGGTTACACTGGGCCTCTTTCATGCTCTCCCACGCAGCCTGCATGTCTTCCAGATACGTCTTCTGATCTTTATCAGCCTGTTTTATCAGGTCGTTGTAAACATTATCCAGTGACTCGTTTGCCTTTTTTAAAGTGATCATATTGCAGTTAACGACATTGGATTCAGCGTGCTCTTTTATCTCTGCACAGTCAGACTGATAGCCTTCAAAATAACCACCCGTAGGATCATCAGCAAACGCAGTATTGAAGAGAAAAGGTAGTATCAGTATTCGGATCATGATCGCTATGGTTTGTCTTGTATTCATTGCGTTAAGTTTCTTAGGTCTGGCTCACTGAAAAATAATATAGTGACTTCTGTGATGCATTGATGAAACTTTTAAAGTTGATCTCAATGACTTGAAAAGCTCTTATCTCTCTGTGTACTAGACTGAAATCGCCTGTAATGAAGAGGTGCGGCTGGCTGGCGCGTGATTACTTGCTCTCGGCATGATTTTCCTGATGAATGTCCCTGGGTGTCAGGTCCTGAAAATCATATGAAGATAGACCTTGCTTCTGAAAAGGGTGTTAAAGAGGGAGTAATAAAGATAAGGGCGCTACTCGAGCATGGAGCTCTTGATGCACTGGTCAATAACGTAGCGATTTCTCCTAAGAGCGCCAGGGGGGGACGGCTTGGTTTTGTGGAAACGGAAGCTGCCCTGTGGCATCAGGTTTTTCAGGTTAATTTTTTTGCACCTTTGCTTCTGACCAAAGGGCTGCTTGATACCCTGGCCAGGGTACAGGGTTCCATTATCAATGTGACCTCCATTGCCGGAACGCGGGTTCATCAGTTTGCCGGCCCCGCGTACGCAACATCAAAAGCTGCGCTGGGTGCACTGACCAGGGAGATGGCCGCTGATCTTGGTCCAAAAGGTGTTCGGGTCAATGCTATTGCGCCAGGTGAAATTGATACCGCTATTCTCTCTCCTGGTACTGAAAATCTGGTCCAGTCGATACCATTGCGACGACTAGGAACGCCTGAAGAAGTAGCTGCCTTGATCTATTTTCTCTGTTCTTCAAAAGCGGCGTATATGACAGGAGCTGAGATTCATATCAATGGTGGAGAGCACGTTTAGAAGCTGCCCAATTAGACAGGTGAACTCTTCTTGAGATTATTTGTTCTGCCGGTAATGGTGTAATTCCTCCAGTAGCCATATACGGGACTGTTTCTGTTTAGCTCCCGGACACTTTATAAAATAAGGCTTGCCAGACATGGTGCTCTTACTGGCACTCAGCTCGATAAATTGCTCTGCACTGTTAATCTTCTTCTTGAAGTATTGATACTTCTTTTTCATATGCTCAACCGCTTCTGAGGCGGGGTGAACACTGCCATTTCTGATAAAACTGCAATCGGATGCAGTGATATAAGCAATCAGGTGATCTATTTCACTGGAAACGGAATCGGCATAGGCTCTGTCTATGCTGTATGGAAGAGTAACGAACATAAACAGAAGACTGAGAATTTTCATTTGGAAGTGACTATCAAAAACTGTGGAAGCCTAGGAAATGGGAAACTGGTTCCAGCTATTGAGGCGTATCAGGCTTGTTTAACTGTTCCCAGACAGGGTTACCCCATAGAGGAACGGTCGTCATGGAGTGTTTAGCACTACCGGCTGTTTCTTTTGTCGAATAGCTGAGGTAGATCAGGGTCTTGTTTTTCTCATCCCAGATACGCCGTATTTTCAGATGCTTCCAGAGGATGCTTTTCGATGTTTTAAAAACTACCTCACCGCTCTTGGACATATTGATGTTGTTGATCATATCCAGAGTAATAGGCCCTGTCTGTCGGCAGGAGATACCCATGTCGGAAGGGTCAGACAGATCCAGGTTCCCCTTTACGTGTGAGATATGACAGGTGACACCGGAAACCACTGGATCGGTAAAGGTTTCAATCTTGATATCTTTGGTGGTGAAAAGGCCCAGACTGACATCGCCTACCTCATTGTCCGAGCAGCCGGTTAGCAGAAGCGGTGTGATGAAAAGGGCGGAAGCTAACGTACGCATGTTTTTAACCGTCAGATAGCGAGCTCAGCCTGAGAGTCAGGCTGAGCATTTGCAGACATGAATCAATAAAGAACACGGCAGCGGATGGTGCCTTCGATCTCTCTTATTTTCTGCATGGCCATATCACTGTGTTCAGCATCAACATCGATAACGACGTAACCAACGGACTCATTGGTCTGAAGATACTGACCACTGATATTAATCCTGTTATCAGAAAGTATCTGGTTGATCTGGCCCAGAATACCAGGAATATTCTGGTGAATATGCAGAAGGCGGTGCTTACCGGGGTGAGCAGGCAGGGCGACTTCCGGGAAGTTTACAGACGATAATGTAGTACCAATATCGCTGTACATAATGAACTTCTCCGCAACCTCCCGGCCGATATTTTCCTGTGCTTCTTGGGTACTGCCTCCAATATGGGGCGTCAGGATGACATTCTTCATGCCACGCAGAGGGCTGATGAATTCATCATCGTTACCCCGTGGCTCTTCCGGGAATACGTCAATGGCTGCCCCCAGCAGTTTGCCATTCTTAAGATACTCAGCCAGTGCTTCAATAACCACTACAGAGCCACGGGAGGCGTTGATCAGAATGCTGTTGTCCTTCATGGCGGCAAACTGTGCTTCACCGAACATCCATTGAGTGTCACGGGTTTCCGGAACATGCAGGCTGACAATGTCACACATGCCAAGCAGTGTATTCAAATCATTGACCTGGGTAGCATTGCCCATGGAAAGTTTGGTCACTACATCGTAGAAATAGACTTCCATACCCAGAGATTCTGCCATGATGCTGAGCTGGCTACCGATATTTCCGTAGCCGATAATACCCAGCTTTTTACCTCGGATTTCATGGGAGTGCGCGGCTGTTTTCTGCCAGCCTCCCTGATGGGCAACCGCGTTCTTCTCTGGAATTCCACGCAGCAGCAGTATGGCTTCTGCCAGAACAAGTTCAGCGACAGAGCGAGTATTGGAATAAGGTGCGTTAAAAACAGGAATGCCCCGTCTTGTCGCAGCAGGCAGTTCTACCTGATTGGTACCAATGCAGAAACAGCCGACAGCACAGAGTTTTTCTGCAGCCTCAAAAATCTCATCGGTTAGCTGTGTCCGGGATCGGATACCAACAAAACGAGCGTCAGCGATTCGCTCTTTCAGCTCTTCAGGAGGCAGGGATGTGGTGACATAGTCGATATTGGTATAACCCGATGCTTTCAGAATATCGACAGCAGATGGGTGGACACCTTCCAACAGGAGAAAACGAATCTTGCTCTTATCCAGCGATATTTCGGGCATATCAGTCTCTTTATTGGTTAGCTCATGGCTGACTGGCTCAAGGCTGTTTTACTGTGGAAGCACTGCTGCTTTCTTGTTTTTGGAGGCGAGTACCGGCAAGTAGTGCTCCAACTCATGGCTGTTTTTATATCCGCCAATCGTTTTCATGTCGCATGACAGGTTGATCCCGGCTGCGTCAGGCGGGACATCATAGCATAGGCTGTGTGTGATGGTACTTACTAAAAGGCTATGAATTCGTAATTACAGCTCGTAAGGGTAGTCGGTTTAACATCAGTGAAACCGACCAGATGTTTTATAACGTAAGCTGTACACACGACAGTATTTAAATACCCATACTAGAGAGGGTAATCATGAGTTGCCGTATGGCTTGCGTAAGGGCTGGGTGGTCTTCACTGAAGCGGATGGCTTCCTGCTCCAGCTGATCGTTATATCCCTGAATGGGAATATCCCCCTCTGCCTGAGCAACAGCAATTCTGATTTCTTCGGTTATCTGCTTCAAGGCTCCAGCTGTACATTCATCAACGGGTGAGTCCTCAAGAACATCATGAAGGCTCTGGATATTGAGTCGCAGTTCTTCTGACATACTATGCTCCTTCCACTGTGCGGCCAGTCTTTATGATAGTACTACAGTGTATTAAAAGTGAGATGCTTTAATTGCAACTTGAGCCGTGGGACAATAGCCCATTATGGGAATGATATGCTTGGTAAGCATTTTCTGAACCCCCGCAAAAGCTTCAGGCTCAGTGAAACCAATAATAAATGTTGAATGATGCTGGCTTACATCATGCATGTGATGTTTCATCATTTGAATTAACAAGGGATGCACTATGAAGTACAGGCACCGCTGGATCAGTGGCGACCGTATTGACCTTCCGGTAGGAAAGGTCGTTTGTGTTGGTCGCAATTACGCGGCTCATGTTCAGGAACTGAATAATCCACTGCCTGATGATCCAGTGCTGTTTATTAAGCCAAGCACAGCAATGGTAAATCTTGATCAGCCCATACAATTGCCCCGTAACCGTGGTGAAGTTCATCATGAGACAGAGGTGAGTCTGTTGATTAAGGAGCCGCTGACCAATGCCAGTGAACATGAAGCCAATCAGGCTATCATGGCTATTGGTCTTGGTCTGGATTTGACACTTCGTGAGCTACAGGCTCAGCAAAAGTCCAAAGGCCTGCCCTGGGAGGTAGCTAAAGCTTTTGATAACAGCTGTCCTCTATCTGGGTTTGTGGCAGTTGAGCATATTAAGAATACAGATAATCTTGAGTTCGCCTTGTCAGTGAATGGAGAGCCTCGGCAGAAGGGGACAACTGAACATATGCTGACCTCCATTCCCGGCCTATTAAGTTATATCAGCAGGCACTTCACCTTACTCCCGGGAGATATTGTACTGACGGGGACACCCGCTGGTGTTGGGCCGCTTGAGCCCGGTGATGAGCTGGAACTTTCTATGACTGGAACATTTTCTACCCAGACCCGATGTATCTAAGGCGTAGATGCCAAATTTAGCATTGGCAGCAAGCAGGCTCTAAAGTCCTGATGATAACTTCAGATATGAATATAGATAAGGTAACTCTGGAATTGAATTCTGGTGACTATGCCCGGTACTGAACTCAACCTTTATATATTGTTAGCAGAGGATAATCCGGTTAATCAGATGGTGACAGGCAAGCTTCTGGAGAAGCTCGGTTGCCATTATGCAGTGGTTGGCAATGGTGTTGAGTGCCTTGAAAGCCTCAAAAACGATCAATATGATCTGATTCTTATGGATTGTCTGATGCCGGAAATGGACGGCTATGAGGCAACCCGGAAAATCAGGGCTTCCGGTGGTCACTGTGCTGATATCCCAATCATTGCACTGACCGCCAAGGCGATGGCTGCCGATGAGCAGGCATGCCTGGATGCGGGAATGAACGACTATATTGATAAGCCGGTAAGCTTTGAACGGATGAAGAATATCCTTTCAGAGTGGGCAGAGAAGATCAGGAGCTCCTGATCTTCTTGTTGTGGGCATATGCCATTAATTTAGGAATTTCTGACCCGCTGCTGTCTTTCACCACCCCTATCAGGAATAAACCGATTCGTAAGAAATGCCTAAAATTTGGATGATCGTCCACTGCTTTTCCTTCAAACCGACCACATGCTGTTCCTGATTATTGACCGTTAATACATTAATCCCCTGAAAGCAGAAGAAGACCCATCTTGCTGTTGGATTCTGGCAGGGCTTCTTTTTCTGGTTTGGAAACACACGACTCCGCTTTTTCAGTTCGTACCTTATTCTGTGCTGGATAGCAGCATAGACCATCAGGCAGAGTGTCATCACCATCAACAGCGCTTCAATGCGCTCCGGTTTCTTCAGATAGAGTGAAGAGACCAGAAAGTCCGGGCTTTTCAGGAAACGAAAGCC
>OODV01000066.1 GCA_900299555.1 uncultured Endozoicomonas sp. | reverse complement strand
ACGCGAAATTCAGCAAAGAACACCTAAACGACGCCGTTAGACTAAACCCATTAAGCAAAATGGACACTTCTTGGACACATCGGTAATTTGGAACAAATGAGCTATAATAAAAGGAAGGAAAATCAAGGAGTTAAGAAAGGAATATGGCGGTGAGGGAGGGATTCGAACCCGAATCAAAGATTTTTAAACATCAATATTTTCAATAAGTTATTGAGATTTCAACGAGTTATATTTTTCGAAAATACCCTTTTCCCCCCTTAATACCCCTATGGTGTCGACACTTGGTCGACACCATGAAAAACTCAAAATTACTCTATTAATCTCTATAGGCTATTTACGACATTTTTAGCCTCAGTAGATAAATAATATAGGTTTTACTATCAGGTATAGCTACTATAAATGGATGCAACAAAATTGATAAATAATATCAAACATTTGAATTATCCACCATTTGACTGAACATTGACTTCTATTACAGGGTAATGATTAGCTTTGTTTTCGCTAATAATTTATGACTCCATTTTTAACTATTCCTATGATACTAGAGAAATATCTAAAATGTCAGGTAACGGCCTTTTTAGAGATTTATCCGTATTTCATCTGTTAGCTGGAACCGAGCCATCATCATTATCATTCATGGGTAGTAGTCGATTTTAATTATCAAAACCAATTAACAATTAGGACAATCAATTCATCAATAGAATTATTCACATTTTTTATTCTGAAGTTCTGAACATGCATTAGATACAATATTATCCTGAGATCCACTACCCCAACCATAAAATGGAATTTTTTTGATTGGGAATTTTTCCCCCATTCTCTGTGCATCTATTTGCTTATATGTAGATTCCAAGTAATGGGGCATCCAGTCTTTTTCCCATTTTGATATTGAATCAGGAGAGTTAAAACAAAGCTGAGTTTGAGAATGGCTCATTTCTGGGTTTCCATCACGCATAGAATAAGTTCCAGAATATCCTACCCAACCCCATTTTGGCTCAATACACTCTCGATTTTCCAAAGACCTTTCCCACCATAACCAAGCAGTTGATTTATCGTAAAATGGACCTTGTGCGTTTGGTGCGTTACTTATACGCGCAAAAGTCCACCTTTCTTGATCAAATCCAGGAAGTGCGGGTACAGTATGTGTAACTGTAAATTTTTTCGCATCTATCGCTGGACCTTTATCTAGCATCGAAACTCTAAGAGAATCCTGCCAAGAACCATGTTTTTCAAGCACAGCTTCTATTAACTCGACTGCATTTGGACAGTCTTTACTGAACCTGCCACCATCAGCACAATCCCTTAATAGGCCAGCATAAACCATGCTATCAGGATTTCCCCCCGGCTGATCTTCACAAATCTGTTGTACTTTCACCCATCTCGACCCGTTAGGCATGGCAGGATAGTCATATTGGAAGACTTGTTCAGGTGATGGACTATTTGCATTATCAGATAGTACTCTAACCTTATGGTCATCCCCCCCTCCTAAATCTAGGCACTCAGTTTTATCTGTTAATTCCTTATTTGTTTCTGCACCAGAATCAAGAACTGCTGCATCTGCAATTGGAAAAATTGTCCTTCCTGCCAGACTTAAAAACAATCCTCCAAGGATGGGCCCTCCGCAATTCATAGTGCAATCTAAAACCAGTCGTGCGCATTCCGAAGCACAGCTTTCTAATTTTGAAATAGTCCTACCAGCTAGACCATTAACACGAAATCCTAACAATGATGAGCATGAAACATAGTCATTCCCTATAGGCTGATCCTGTATGACATATGATTGATAAGATAAAATTTCTTTATTAGGCATCATGCAATAGTACCAGAAAATAAATCGTTCAGACTTGATTCTAGCACTTCAATATTTATTTTTTAAATCATTGTCAATTTCAATCCGTTTAATAATTGAATATCCCTCCTGTATTTGAATACCCATAATTTTAAACACCATCGTCCTTACTCAAAAAAATCTGTTGCCACTCATGACAAAACATTTTTTTGACTCGCCCTCTCGCCGTTTCTGGATAAATTACATTCAAAAAAGAGGGGTAAACATCATGAAAACATTAACAAACTCCATGCTTTGTACTCTGATTCATCTAGCCAAGAACCAGCTTGAAGCCAAGCGTCATGAGGTTGCTGACCTGAGTCAGTACACCACCAAGGTGATTCGTGAGAGCTATAACTCTGAAGTTGAGGAACTGGTGGCGATCCTTGAGATTCTTGGTGACACTCTCAAAAATCAGAGTCCAGTAGAGCAACCGACCCGAACCACCAAAAAATAACAGTCAGGGGATACTCTCCCCTTTCTGTATTTGTTTTTCTCATATGGCATACCCCAGCAGGATACGTTCCTGATACCCCTCCCGAATTCGCTCAATCAATTCATGCTCTGTCGTATTGATGTTCTCATAGTAGAGGGCAATATCATTCCAGATGATGCTGTTTTGCAGCTCTTCCAACACTTGTTCAAACGAGAGTCTCTTTCGAGCACAAGCCGATAGGAAATTGCCCAGATAAAGCTGATAGTTTTTGCCAGAAAAGGTATCCGGTTTCTTGTAATGACGCTGGTAATTGAGTTGCTGACCCTGATTACTAAAGCCTTCTGGAGTAAATACCACATCATTCATCAGAACACTCCAGATGGGATGGTAGTAGTTGGTATTGTGTTTCAGGTTGAAAGACTTCAAACCATATTGCCAAAGCCCATGAAGATGACTGGTAATTTCAGTGTAAGACTTCAGACTTAACCCAATCACACCATTACTGTCATGGGAGCCCAAAGCGAACTGTTCGACGACCGAGTGGTGGTATCGCAGTTCAACCCGAAATACGTCCCTGTCAGCGTCATAAGCCCTTCCCTGCTTACCGGTATACTTCTTCCACTTGTTTTGTATGTAATCCAGCTTATCGGAGTCCTTGGACTGGATGGTTTTGTCGTAAATCGCCATCTGTACCGAAGTAGCTGGCCCGAACTTGAACGACTGACAACGATCATACACACAGGTGATGTGGGAGAAGTTAAATTCGATGTTGTCAAATCCATTGTACTGAGCCATCGACGAGAGCGACAAGCCACCTTATCCGCCAGATCATGTTCCGGTTCCCAACCCTGTAGATCAACGGCCAGATGAATGGCCGGATAGTGCGGTTCAGGTACTCTCAGAATTTTCTCAGCAATGGTTCTCAGGAACTCATCAACTTGTTCAGGCGTACGGTTATCCAGATACCAGGGAGAACACTCGATTTTCAAATGAGAGCTCTCAGACTCCGCTTTGGCATGGAACATTTTGAAGAACAGGATCAAACCAAGATCGTTATTTTGAAGTCGGTACTGATAGCCGGAGGACTTGGAACTTTTGCCCACCAACCAATCGAACCCAAGGAGTCGTACCTGTTTCTCATTGAGATCGATGCTGTGCTGTATATCCGTCAGGAAATCCAGATCCATGCGGCCTTTGAAGATTTGCCGGAGGGTATCCACACACATTCCCACCACCTGAAATCCACTGTCAGTGAGATCGAGTACTTTCCCTTTCTTGGGATGACAGAAGATCAACCCAGTTTCCGAGGGGACGGTGGTGAACCCATTTTCGGCGACCTTATAACATTTTAGATGATTCATAGCTAAGAATTCCTTTTCTTATAACTTTATTGATTCCATATATTGTATTTATATAACGTGCTACAGGGACGTCGCTCCCCCGCCCGCTTGCGCTGCGCGTGCAAGTCTGGGCGTGGGAGTCAGTCGGCGAGTCCGTGGGTGTCGTTGAGCTAGGTGTCAGCATTGAGATCGTGCCTCCTGATGGTTTGCACGCTGCGACCGCTCTGCGCAACACCATGGGCAAGTGCCATCGAGTTACGCAGAGGATCGGCAAGCGTGGTGGTTCGACTAAACCGGTACTTTTTCATACCGAAAGAAAAAGCACCGCTTCAGCCGCCATGTGTAAAGGCAACTCGCCCTGGTGGCTTTTGCCTTCACGAAAATCAGGAGAGCCTTTGAAGGATGAGGCAATAGTGGCTCTGTTTTTTTTTCAATACAATTCAATTCATCATTTTTAATGACAAAGTGAATGGGAAAGTCTTTTTATTGAATTGCATCACTGTTTCTATTTCATAATGCACTTTCTGAATCTGCTCGAATCATCCTTACATTACAGAAAAACAAAATCAACAAAGAAACCACACTCACATTGTTAATTAAAAGCGTTTAAAACCATTAACCACTAACAATGGCTAACAACCACCAATAGAAAGGAAATAACGATTTTTTTTGACAGTGAAGCTTATCAGCGGAATTCACCGCTTCGCTCGCTCAAAAAATGGAATTTTTTGAGGCGTCAATTCTAATCGCTGATTTCACTGTCAAATAAAATAGGTTATTTCCCGCCCTGATGAAGAGCAGAAAAAAGAGTAAAATAATCATTTTTTTTGCAGACAAAAGCGAGAAAAGCCCTGATTTTCAAGGCTTTTCTACTATACTTAGTGGATATCCGAACAGTTTATCAACCTGCTAAAATAGGGCTTTCATCGCTGGATTCTTCCAGTTGTTTCCTGATGGCGTGACCATTAACCAGACGACGCTTGCCGATTTTAACCGTGGGAATAAATCCCCGATCAATCCAGCCTTCGACGGTTCTTTTTGTGACGCCAACAGAATCAGCAAACATATTGATAGTAAAAAACAAGCAGATATTCTCAGCCATCTTTCATTCCTTTTTTTATTATGATTAGTGGAACAGAGAAATGACTTCCCTGTTAATTCGAAATCATATAATTTTGAAATCAACGCTGACAATATCCTCGGTGATTTTTTTACTCATTTAATTCAGAAATAGAATTCAAACCGCTTACAACCGGTTAGTTTTTATTTTCTGTTTATAAAAAATCACGGCTTAGAACAAAAATAATAATTAAG
Organism: uncultured Endozoicomonas sp.; assembly: GCA_900299555.1. GTDB lineage: Bacteria > Pseudomonadota > Gammaproteobacteria > Pseudomonadales > Endozoicomonadaceae > Endozoicomonas. The sequence continues at coordinate 265 of OODV01000066.1, read as the reverse complement.
GGCATTGAATAGTGAGCATTCGAAAAGATCATAAAACCGGAAAGTGGAAAGTTGACCTGCAATTGAAGCGAGGTGCAAAACGGTATCGCCGCACTTACGACACCAAGGCGGAGTGCAACCAGTTCGTCAACTTCATCAAGGGACAGACGCAGCTAAAGAATAATACCAATTGCCTTTTCTAACTACTGTATAACTGCCCACTGGCGAGAGCATAAACTGAATAGACGTCCAGCTTCGCCGCATAGATTGTTCCAGGCCTCGCAGC
>OODV01000005.1 GCA_900299555.1 uncultured Endozoicomonas sp. | reverse complement strand
GTGTGAGCCCTTTGAGTTTGCCACTCCAGGGAGGAGGGATCAGGCGGAACTTCCCATCATCCCGCTCGATCCTTGGTACGCGTGCATGAAGATAACATTCATGTTGAAAGAAGTTCATATGCCGCCATTCTTTCTGAAAGGTATCGTATGCTGGGTACTCCTTGCCAGAAGGATCATCCTCACTGTTATCTTTGAAGGTTGCCCCTCGCTGAAAGTTAAGAAAAATATCCAATCTGGATTGTTCAGTATTGAACTCAATTGACTCAATGTACCAGGGATAACTGATTCCAAGGGCATTCTGAAACAATTCTTCCATGAGTGTCTTCAGGCCTGTGATGTCATGCAGAGTATTGGATTAAGAATACAGCGTTACCCACTCACTTTTCAAAAGAGCCACTTTTTCTCGCTACAGTCGGCTATGTTCCGACAGGCTCCTAGCCAAAATCGAAGTCCAAAGTTTCCATTGGGCCCTGAATATAATATCCCTGAGCATAGTCGACACCTAATCGCCACAGGTGGGCCAGGGTCTGTGTACTTTCCACTTTTGGTACAATACTTCGAATATTCTGTTCTTTGAGGATATCCAGCATTTTGATGATTTCCTCGTCGTTGCTCTCATCAAGAGAGTCATCCAGTTTACTGGTGAAACTGCCATCCAGTCGTACAAACTGAATATCAAGATGTTTCAGTATTTTCATCGAGCGTGAATCACCCTGGAAACGGGTGATAGCCAGCTGGCAGCCAATGTTGTGAATAGCTTCGGCAAAAGCTACTACTCGTTTCAATTGCTGCAAAACCATAGACTCTGGCATTTGCAGAACAATACTGTCTGCTGGCAGATCTGTTGCTTTCAGCAAACCAGAAAGGTATTGCACCAGCTCAGTTCCCTGAATGGACAGGTGACTCAAGTGAATGAGCAACCGAACAGCTTGCCCCTGCTTGTGGACTTGGGCCAGCTGGCGTACACACTGACGAAGAACCCAGCGATCAATATGCGGCATCAGGCTTGATGACTCTGCAGCTTCCATAAATGTGCCGGCTTCAACCACTTCTCCCTGGGGGGAGTGAAGACGAAGGAACACTTCGTACTGCTTTTCTTCTGAACCTGTAATGTTGATTACAGGCTGGAAAAGCAGGTGAAATGAGTCCTGTGACAGCGCCTGACGGATCATGGCCTGCACATCACCCTCCTGGGCCTTGTCTTTGAGTTCTTCCGTTTTTGAGTAACGGCAAAGTCGTGATTCGTCATTTTTGAGTGCAAGTTGACATGCGCTTTCTGCATTACTCAAGAGTGTTGTCAGGTCTTGGTTGCTCTCTTTAACCGCAAAGCCGATAGTTACTGTTGCTGTATGTGTTTCATCTGCACTGCCAAATAAATGGCCGTCAATAGCGCTTTGCAGGGTAATGAGGCGTTCATTGATATTGTCCGGAGCATTATCCGTTTCGATCAGTAAAAAACTGTCGTCTGTATAATGATAGGTATCTGCCTTGGGAAAGAACTCTCGAATCATGTGAGCGATGTTTTTTTGTATGGAAAGGATGCCTTCAATACTGGCTTCCTTGCGTATGTGTTGGAAGTCATCCAGCTGTATCCAGACCAGTGTTACTTCTGTTGCCTCTTTGACAGTTATTTCGGCCTTTTCAAGAAACTGCTCTTTTGTCGTTGTACTGGCTTCCTGGTCCACTGGCTGGCTTAGGACAGGCACCATAACTGGCAGTAGAGTGAGCTGAATGCAAGGCTCATCATCGTATTGCGCTTCAGATAAACGGAGACTTACCGGAGTGCTGTGTCCATCGGTATGAATCAGTTCACACTCGATAGGGTCGGTACTCTTGTTAGCGTCAAACCGCTTTAACATCTGCTTCATCTCAGCTTGATGATGTGTAGCAAGCATGTCTATTAATGGTATGCCTGCTAGATCATCGACACAGTCATACCCGGAAAGCTGCAGGTAGGCAGCATTAGCATTCACATGCATGCCATCATGGATATAGGCGATGGCTTCAGACGCGTTGGCCAGCAGAAGTTGGCATCGCTTGTTGGACTCATCCAGCTCTTGGCGGGTAAAGTTCAGATTCCTGCGGTCTTCCAGGTTCGTGATTTCACGGAGTACAGCCTGCAATATATGCTCTTCGTTGAAACTGGGAATGGCATCTCTGGCTCCTGCAGATAGCCAGGTAGAAGCACGCTGAGGATTGTATTCCGGTAAGGTCACAATGACCGGAATATCTCTCTGGTGCTTTTCTATGATGGTGAGCACTTGTTGAGCATTAAGTTTGGGCGTTTCTTCAGAGCTGAGTACGATATCCCACTGGTGCTCTTCCAGGGCTTCCTCCATCGTTTCGATAGAAGAGATATGTTGAACTCGAGGAGGCATGCCCGCACTGCGAAACAGCTTTACCCAGCGTTCGACATCATTAGGGGAGTCTTCCAGGGCGAGCAAGCGTATGGTTTGTCTGCGGTAATCCATTCGAGGGTGATCACTGTTTTTTGAAGAAAAGAGCGCTTATTTCAGCAGGACCTAAAACTGTATGAGCCTGTTTCTCCATAATACGACAAGCGGAATTAAAAGGTATAGAGTGCCTTCACTGAATTGTGACAGGCATTGGTTACTTGATTGCAGGCCGCCCAACAACCCTTAGCCAAAAAGCTTGAATTGATACTGGCACCAGGTCGGGGTTGTATAAATACATTTCATGAGCTGCCCTTTTTGCAGAACATCATTGTGTATCAGTTCGAATTTGATACCTTCCTTATCTGCGAAGTTTGGCACTATAAGGGTTGCTCCCGTTGGATCAGGCAACAGGAATGATCTCTGGAAGTGGCTTGCTTCCTGAGTCTTATGTATTAATGATATGGCCGCAGCATCTACAGAATCCGTTATGAGGTTGACGCCAAAAGTTACTTCATTCTGTGCTGAAACGCCTAACCAGCGGACACCGTAAATAGCCCATGGAGACTCCTTGCTTTGGCGGACTCCAATCAATTCACCCGCATGAAACTGTTGAGGCAACACTTCGTTAATTTTGAGGCAGAAACCGGTATGACTGGTGTTGATAATCTCAGTTTTAAGTGCTGAAAGGCGCTTGTTATCCAAAAAATCTTCGGTGTTAAATGAAATTATCTCACCGGCTGAAGGACTGCTCTGTTTATCCTCATCTCTGACCTCTGCATCATGAGCCTGTGACCAGACATCATCGGACTGTTCTGCAAAGTTGCTTTTTCCGACAGACTCGGAATGTATTGCAATAATATCGTCAAAATTACTTTTACCAGATAAGTGATAATGAAGCCCAGTGAACCCAAGGCAAGTTTCACAATGGTTTGATGAGGCTCTTCGGGGGCTGGACCGCTTTTGTATTTGCCCCCAGCTTAGTATCAGATGTTCGATTAACTCGGCTGGAAGAACTTTTGAAGCTTTAGGGTCTTTTTTTATCTTGTCCAGATGCGCTGTAAGCACTTTGATGTTCAAACCGATCACGCCTGGTCTGGTCTTATCTGGCTCTGGTGCTGCATATTCAAGGCCAGTATCATTGTTAAGATTCACAGAAAAATAGGTCTTCAGACCAGATTGGGGCTGAATTTTACAGTGATTGATCCAGAGACTTAAAATTTGCCAGACCTGTTGGATTTCACTGGGCAATAATTTGTTAGTATCACTGTGAGAGAGCAGTAGCACCCGTTTATAATGATTTTCCACTGACATGGGCTTGCGCTTGCTGTCATAAGGGTCTTTTTGCTGGAAGCTCTGGTGATTATGTCTTGTGGTAAGCTGGTATAAGGTATGAAGTTCAAGCCATAGGCGCTCAGGCGCAGGGCGATAAAGGAGGCAGTAAAATAAGTAGGCTGTTGCGCTTTCTGAAATGGCTCGGTGCAGTGCTCTTGCGAGTATTTCTCCATGCTCACTATTATCCAGACAGGACTGAACCACTGCTTTATAGGCTGTTGCGAGGCCAAAATGCAGTCGATAGCAAAGATCAAACCAGGTTTGCTGGCCTGATTCAAAAGTAATGTATCGCTTTAGATACCGTTGATAGAGGTTGTTTGCTGTTGAGAGTGTGGGGGAACGAACCGCTTCCGCAAGCGTGTATAGTTCATTGGGAGGGCAATCCAGTTGTGTCAGTTCATCCAGAGCACTGGCCAGATGTTCCCCATTTTTCTGATAGTCAGTAACAGAGAGTTCTTTTAGCCAAAGCTCCAGTTTGTCAACGTTCGACCTGGATCCATTGGAGCAAAATGATAAAGATCCAAGGCTACGGCTGGGTAGCTCAAGTTGAAGAGTATCTGTAGATTCCATTCTTTAATCCCAATATCAGGGCACTGACATCCTGTCAGGTACTGCGCATTATCAATGCTGTTTTTTACTATAAAAGTGCACTTCTTCCTGACTTTACAGCCGCATTTCAAGGTCTGGTGGTCAGAGGCACTTTTTGCTCATGGCTGTCTGGCAGTTAATTCTTATAATAAATTTGCTGAGTCTAATATTCCAGTATGGTAGTACTTTATCCCTTGAGATGCCGCTGCTGGCAACATCTCAATAAACTATATATCTATTATCTAACGGTGCAATTAATGCATGACTTTAGTTAAAAACGTCAGGAAATCCATGTTTTCCCTGGTCGCCCGGGAATTTCACGAACCAGTTTGGGAACCAGATAGCCAGGGCAGCTATCCATAACCTCTTTTATAAGGCTTTTAGCTTTCGTCTCTGGTACATCGAAATGAGCGGCACCATGAACCGGGTCCAACAGGTGCAGATAATAAGGCAGTACTCCGGACTTAAATAATGCATCGCCCAGCTGAATAAGTGCCGAAGGACTATCGTTGATCCCCTTAAGCAAAACGGTCTGGTTCAATAGTGTCACGCCAGCCTGTTTGAGCCGGAACATGGCTTCACGAACACTTTCATCAATCTCATTGGCATGATTGGAATGAATGACCATCACGGGTTGCAGACGCTGTCTGGCAAACCAGTTGATCAGATCATCCGTGACTCGATTCGGAATAACAACGGGCAAACGAGTATGGATTCGCAGTGTCTCAACATGACCGATATGGTTCAGTTCAACCGCTATTTTCTCCAGTCGCCGGTCACTTGAGGCTAATGGATCTCCACCACTGAGAATGACTTCCTTTATGCTGGTATCTGAGCGAATGTACTCCATGGCACTGTTCCAACTGTCGCGATCCAGTCGATTGTCCTGATAAGGAAAATGCCGGCGAAAGCAAAAGCGGCAGTTTACAGCGCATGAGCCCCCGACAATAAGCAGCAGCCTGCCATGGTATTTATGGATAACGCCATCGGTTGGATTCTGCGATTGCTCCGCAAGAGGATCCAGACCAAAGCCCTCAATGTGTTCACACTCTTCGCCAATAGGCAGTACCTGTCGAAGCAATGGATCATTGAGATTCCCGAGCTCCATTCTATTGATATAGGCATGGGGAACTCTCAGCGGGAATTCCTGGCAGGCTTTCAATGCCGGCGGTAATAGCGTAGTGCTCAGCTGCAGCATAGATAGCAACTGCTCTGGAGAGGTGACTGCGCCTGCCAGTTGTTCCTGCCAGCAACCGAAATCGTTGATAGTCTGCACACTGAGCTCGGAACGGGTTATCATAGGGTTTTTTGATCTCCTGGTAAGGTCCAATGGCTAGTTATAGTACCAATGAGTTTCGTTCAGGTCTCAAAGTTATGCTCGAAGGTGATCCCTGCTCGATCATTGAGAACGAATTTGTAAAACCTGGAAAGGGTCAGGCGTTTAACCGGGTTAAATTCCGTAATCTTATGTCCGGTCGCGTCTGGGAGCGTACTTTCAAATCTGGTGAAAGTCTGGAAGCTGCAGACGTTATGGATCTGGATATGGAATACCTGTATACCGACGGTGAGTTCTGGCATTTCATGATGACTGATGGTTCCTACGAACAGCATGCAGCCAGCCGTGAAGCCGTGGGTGACACCATCGATTGGCTCAAAGAGCAGGGAGTATACTCGGTTACTCTTTATAATGGTTCCCCTCTTTCGGTTTCTGCGCCTAATTTTGTGGAGCTTCAGGTGGTGGAGACGGATCCTGGTCTGAAGGGCGATACCGCCCAGGGTGGCTCCAAACCAGCCAAGCTCAGCACGGGTGCAACCGTTAAAGTACCTCTATTTATTGTTGAAGGCGAAGTACTGAAAATTGATACCCGAACTGGCGAATATGTTGGTCGTGTGAAGTAATCATCTTAAATCTTGTGTGGGGGCTACTTCATCAGTATCCCCCATGCGTTAAAATTTCCAGCTCATTGATAAGTTCTATAATCCATGCCAATCATTTTTCTTGCCATTTAGAACTGTGTAGTTGTATGAGAAGTAAATTTGTATGGATGTAATAAAACGAGAAATAATGGCTGGTGGTTTAAAAGGCTCTGTGCCTGATGCTGAGGACAATAAGAAAACATCAGTTGAAGAAAAAACAGTTAGGAAAGGTGCACTGGTAGGTCACAGAAAAGTTGAGCATGCTGAAAATACCAAAGCTTTGATGGGTGCTGCTCTGATTAATAGTGGAAATACTGTTGAATCGCTGATTGACTGTCTAGATACGGCTCGGGCACCCCAGAAACCGGCAAAAAAGGAGTCTTCCACTATTAGCGAGAACAGTGCCGCTTTGATGACTGATAAGTTAGCTTCTTGTCTTGGAGTGTTTCCAGAGGAACATCCTTTTTATCCACCAGAGGTATTTATTTCAAATAAATATCTTAACGAAATGCGAGATATTGTCAGAGAGCTGGATACGAATCAGGATGATAAGCTTGGAATAAGGTTGATACAATTCACACTTTTGCTTACAGAGAAGTACTCTGGTGAAAATCCATTAGAATCCAACGTTTTTAAAGCATTATCTTTCATGCCGTTCCCTGAGTTTGATGCCCTGACTGAGATTCTGAACTTATATCATAAACTTAGCGCCACCAATCCCGCATCGCTTGATGCCAGTGATCTTTCATTAGGATTTTCAGAATTTAAAAAAAATACATTTATCCCGGGCATATGGTTACTAATAAAGCTTGCCATAGAGCATGGTAAGGAGTGCCTAGTTTCGCCTATTGAGATTATTGATCTTATAAAACATATGTATCCCCGGCATCTTACCAAAGGCGACCCATTTTCTATTGCTAGAATGCAAATCCTAATGTTTTCTAAAGATTATAAAAGTATTTGTTTTTTTTTCAGGAGAAAACTTTTAGATCATCTTTGTAAAGAGGAAATAGAAACCCATAAATTATCTTCGACACCGACTTATATTAAAGGAGAAGAGCATTTTCTCTCGGTTATAGCTCTTGCTGCAAATCAAGAACTTGCTTATGAGAAAATAGATTTCCTGCGTGGGCTTTCTGGTTTATCAAAATTACAATACAGGGTTATTTATAATCTTTTAAGAATTGCTGTTTTGACTCCCTGTAACCCCATTGAACCGGACTCAAATAAAAAACAGATACTGGATTATCTCTGGGACCATTTCTCCCCTGGCGAAAGTAAGCAATCGTATCTGTATAAGAAAATGGATAAAATTATGAACCCGAAAGATAGTGAAAAAGATTTCTATTGGAAACGGTTATATAAAGAGAGTAAAGAACAGTTCTTAAATTGCACTGATTTTTATTTGGGAGTTTTTGAACTTGTAATAGGCATAGGATTTTTATACGGAACCAGTTATCGAGCGAATCCTTTGTGGGCTGCAGACTCTTTTGTCAAAGCCGCAGAATTTTCAGGATATCCTATGCTGTATAGAAACGCTGGTGAGATTTATATGGGGCTAAGAGATTATCAAAAGGCAATTGGATGCTTTCGTAATTTATTAAGTTTTACCCGTATTGGTGAATATGATAGAGAAGCATTGAATGATTTGATTGAACTTTGCCAATATAAAAAAGAATTGTATGAAAATATTGACCGACTGGTCTTAGATGTTGATGGGAGCGGAATAGATAATAAGACATTAATTGCTGAAGCTAGAGAAGAAGATAAAAAAACTGAAGGAATGGTTAGCTATTCCGATTGTACGAAAACCTTTGATAAACCTTCATTAGACGGGAGCTCTGTAGATATTATTAATAGATCCGAGCAGGATTCTGGTTCTGTGGGTTTTAGTAATTATGAAGCCCCTGCCAAACCAATACGCACTAATGATGTATTGATTGTATCAGATGATTCGTCTTGTTGTTCTAAAATACATTCGCATGATACTGAAAGAAATTATTATTCGCCGGAAGGCTCATGGCTTCATGATGACGATCCTGTAATGAAAAAGTTTTTTGCGGAAATTAATCAACATCGAGATGAATTTGATAGAGAGTCTGAAAAAAAATGTATTGAGGATGCGTTAGAAATGGTTCCGTCGGCCCGCGGTCGAATATTTGAGGAATCTATCTGGTTTTATATTGATCAGGTAATGGTCAATCATGGGTATCCTTCATTTAAACCAGTTGTCCTTAATGGTGATAGTGCTGAAACTATTAAGGATGTTTATTCTCTTGCAGGTAAGTGGTTGTCGAAATCACTGGCATGTTATTTAAGGGTAAGTGTTCCAGAAAATATTCGCCATGATGAATTGCACAGAATAGTTGATACATATAATAATGCCTCATTTGGAAGAGAGTATGACGCTGCGCTCAGGAAGCGTTTAAGGTCAATAGCTTCAGCAGGTGGTCACTTGCAGGGTATTTTAGTTCGTAATTCATCAGGGAAACAACAAGCTCATCATAAGGCAAATGCGATAAAGTTCTTCAATATAAAAAGAATGGCTGATCCAGAGTTTTATCAGCGAAAGTAGTTGAGCCACAAGGGTTGGTGAAAAATAATAACAGGTTATCTTTAGTATCTACTTTTCAAGTTTATAAAGTAATCTTATGAATTATTCTGATCTTCGAGGTATCTATGATTAATGAGCAGTGGCGACCATCAGCCTCCATGATGGCACTCAGAGAGCGAGCTCAACTGCTGCGTAAGGCACGAGCCTACCTTGATGCTCAGGGAGTAATGGAGGTGGAAACCCCAATGCTGTCAAAGAGTGCCACAGTAGATGTTTATATAGACAGTTTTGCAACCGAGTTCAGTCCCATTGGTCATGGCACATCTCAGCTTTGTTATCTGCATACCTCCCCAGAGTTTCCGATGAAACGGTTGCTATCAGCAGGGAGTGGGGATATTTACTCTTTGGGGCGGGTCTTTAGAAACGGTGAGGCCGGAGGGCGCCATAATCCGGAATTTACCATGCTGGAATGGTATCGCATTGGTATGGATGACCGGCGGCTGATGGATGATGTAGCTGGCCTGTTGAGCAGCGTATCAAACTTTAAAGAAGTCCGACGCTGCAGTTATGGGGAATTATTTGAAGAGTATCTCGGACTAAACCCTTATATCGCTTCAGATGAAAGTTTGAGCCAGTTGGTCAGAGATAAAATTGATATCAAGCTTCAAGGACTTGAGAGAAGTGACTGTCTAGACCTTCTATTCTCGAAATTCGTTGAACCAAACCTTGGTTCATCGAATCCAAAAGTTCTTGAAGGGTATTTTGTTTATGACTACCCGGTCACTATGTCTGCGCTGGCTAGATTATCCACGAATAGTGATGGTCATCCGGTAGCATCACGTTTTGAGTTGTTTGTTAATGGGGTCGAGCTGGCAAATGGCTATCATGAGCTGCTGGATGCAGAAGAACAGAAAAAGCGCTTTGAAGAAGAGCAGCGAATGCGACAGGAGCGAGGGTATGACCTCTACCCTTATGATAAGAATATGGTAAGTGCCCTGGCTCATGGAATGCCGGATTGTGCGGGTGTAGCAATGGGTATTGATCGTCTTCTTATGCTAATGCTGGGTACGGGCAATATCGCTGATGTGCTGGCATTTGATTTTAGCCGGGCATGAAAGAGTGAGACGGGAAACTTACTTTGTGATTTATGGGTATCAGCTGGTTAAAACCTTCGATAATTATAAATAAATGAGGTCGACTTTTGCATGGAGCCCCTTTCTTCTCACTCTGATGCCAATTCTCTCTATGGGAGCTACGAATATTTAAGTGGCTGCTCTATTGGTATTAGTGATAATAGCGAGCCTGAAGCCTTTCATAGAGAGTTGATAAGGGGGTTTTATGGGCACACGGTTAGAGTGTTAACCAGTACATCATTTCAATGGGATTGATGGGTAGAGTTTTTTCAGCTTTACCCGTGCGTCCTCTGTTGTGAACTGCCAATCCTTTTTTGCCTCAACCTGGTTTCGATCATTTTCCTAGGCTGCTACTGCCACTTTTAGTGAGTCTTGGTCGGAAATTCGCTGGTCAAGACACTGACGACTTAATATATTCAATTCTATCTCTGCCATATTGAGCCAGCTGCCTGGTTTATGGCTATTCAAGTATTGCCGAGGCAATGAGTCAGGTTTCCCAGATCACAGTCGTCGCGCCCAACATGGCCCAACAAATAATTGATGCCGCAATCCAGATGCATGATTGTGGCAGACTGCCTGATGACTGCCCGCAGCACCGTATGCTACCCATTGCCCGGGGGCGGCGTCTGGCCGACGCCCCCGATGAGGCACACAGGGGGCTCATTGCCTGATTTGAGTTGATGAAATATCGCCATGCGGATAATAAACAAGCTCAAATCATGTTCAAATTTCAGGCGGGTAGAAATAATAAAAGATCATTCCTCAACCAGAAACCATCTCCGAGCACTCAGCATTATCACACTTTTGCTTACTACCCACTTCCAGAGTCTTGAACACACGGCGCTCCGGCTTAACATTCAGCCAACAGGCCAGAGATGGCAACAGGAAAATAGCTCCGAGCACATTTACCAGAAACATAAAGGCCAGCAGAATTCCCATATCGGCCTGAAATTTCAGGGCAGAAAATGCCCAGGTACCAACGCCAATGGACATGGTAATCGCCGTAAAGACGGCTGCTGTTCCACGACGGTACATCGCTTCGTAGAAGGAATCCCTGAGACTGTTCCCCTGCTTCAGGCTGTGCTGCATACTTTCGTAGATATAAATCCCATAATCCACGCCCACACCAACCCCCAGGGCAATAACTGGAAGTGTCGCCACTTTAAGACCTATGCCAAGCGTCGCCATCAAGGCATTACAGAGAATAGTCACCAACACCAGCGGCACAATCACACAGAGTACCCCGCGCCATGAGCGGAATGTCAGCCAGCACAGCAGCGTAATGGAAGTAAAGATCGCCCCCAGCATCTGCGCTTCGGCGGTTTCCACTGCCTGATTGGTGGCCACCGCGACACCGGCATTACCACCGGCCAGACGGAAGTTGGCATCGGTGACAGTTTGCTGATCGATATAGTTTTGAATTTCTCCGGCAACATGCTTGAGGGTGGAGTCCTGATGGTCGTTAAGATACACCATCATATTAATGGTCTGACATCCATAGTCGTTTAACCCCTGGTCTGGATGGGCGGCTTGGGAACCGGCTACCAAGGCCTGGGAACCACGCTGCAGTGTCCGCCAGCGCGGACTCCCTTCATTGTTACCGGACACATAAAGCTTGGCTAATCCGGCAACGGTACGTACTGACTGAACGCCATCAACCCCTCGCATATGCATATCGAACCGATCCACGGCATTCATGACTTCCCAGTCCAGGCATGCTTCTTCCCGATTTCGGGTTTCGAGATAAACCGAAAGCACATCCATACCAATCAGATAATCACTGACTATCTGGTTATTATCCTGGTTATATCTTGAATCCTCCCGCAGCTCCGGAACACCGGTGCCCACATCGCCGGTCAACAACGACCTGGATTGCCAGGTACCTATAGCCAACAGCAGAAACATACTGCCAAGGCTGAATAGAGCAGCCCTGGGTGTTACCAGGGCCGATATTTTCCACCAGACCGGATGCTTTGTATCAGCTCGGTCAGATGTTTCCAGAGCCAGCGTTTCCAGCTTGAGATGGGAAAGGATAATGGGCATAAACATCTTGTTGGTGACAATCATCATGGCAACGCCAAGACAGGCCGTCACACCCAGCTCATGAACCATGGGGATATCAATCACCATAATCACCATAAAGCCCAGGGCATTGGCCAGTAGAGCCACCGTGCCCGGAATGGCAAGCTTTCTGAAGGCGCTCTCTGCCGCCTGAACGGGTGCCATCCCGGCCATTACATCCTGTTTCCAGGTATTGGTCATCTGTACAGCATGGGAAACGCCAATGGAAAAAATCAGAAAGGGTACCAGCACCGACATGGGATCAATGCCATAGCCAATCAGCGGCAACGTACCCAGCAGCCAGATCACCGGTAACAGTGCCACGGTAATTGCCAGCAGCGTCAGCTTTACGGAACGGGAATAGGCCCATAACAGTACCATGGTAATTCCGAAGGCGATAATAAAAAACATCAGGACATTGGTCAGGCCGTCCATCACATCGCCCATGACTTTAGCAAAGCCGATAATCTGCAGCTCAATGTTATCACTAGCCAGTTTACTGCGAATGCTTTCCAGATGCGCGGCTACTGCCGAATAATCAGTTTTTTCGCCAGTTTTCTGGTCATATTCCAGCAACTCAGCCTGAATCATGGCCGACTTCAAATCCGTCGCTACCAAGTTGCCAATCTGCCCGGATTTATTGACGTTAGAACGCACACTGGCCATCCCGGCCTCATCGGCAATAAACCGTGACGGGATAACCTCATTCCCCATAAAACCAAACTCGGTAACCTCAACGTACCGGACTTCCGGGGTAAACAGCGACCTCACGGTGGCACGATTAACACCTGGCGTAAAAAAGACTTCATTAGTCGCCTGTTTTAACTTATCCAGAAAATCAGCGTTATAAATATCCCCCTCACCCTGCCACTGCAGGCTGACCATAATCCGGTTAGAGCCGGTAAATTTCGGCCCATGCTCAAGAAATGCCTGCATGTAATTATGGTTAAGGGGTATCAGCTTGTTAAAGCCGGCATCAAAGCGGGTTTGCAGGGCCGATATACTGAAGCCAATGGTCATCAGGATAAACAGAAGACCAAAGAAACGCCTCCGGGTGATCAGTAACCGTGCGGCACTGTCAATAAAGCGGCTGACCAAAGCACCGGATGTTCGCTGCGAATGATAAGTCATGGGAAATCCTGCTCAGGAATTATTCTTATTATTATTTTTCGATTCGTTCACCAGCCGGGTGGTGGCAGGTTTGATAAACTGTGCAGCAGACACTGTCTTTATCCCCTGATCGCTGCCGGCCACCAGCTTGCCATCGTCGGTAAACTGCAGATCAGTCAGGGAGTAACGCCCCCCCCGGTAAGCCAGTTGAAAGCTCTGGCCGTTATCAGTACTGCTCAGAATCATCCCCCCCTGTCCGGCCAGCAGAATCTGACCATCAGCAAGTACTTCATGGGTAAACAGGGAAACCGGAATATTAAAGTCCAGACGCTGCCATGAACTTCCATTGTCGCTCGTTCTGAAAATATTGCCGCGCATGCCGTATAGCAGCCAATCATCCCCACCCAGATGGAGGCCACCATAAAAAGAGCCATTATAGAATTCCGGCAGTTTTTCCCAGCTCTCGCCCCCGTCCAGGGAACGGAAAACCGTGCCAACCTCGCCAGCCATCAGCCAGACATATTTATTTGCAGAACTGATCAGCGTATTGAGATGCCAGTCCGTACCCTCCGGTGCGGGCTGTAACGTCCAGCTTTTTCCCTGATCCACTGAACTCAGCAACTTACCATAGCCGCCAATGGCCAGCCAATGACCAGAGGGCAGATGACCAATATCCAGCAGAGGCTCATTACGTTCCTGGTCAAAAGCCACCTCATCCCAGCTAAGGCCACCATCGGTGGTTCTCAGTACCCAGCCCTCATGCCCCATGGCAAAGCCGATATCATCATTCTGGAAATAGAGTCGGGTCAGCAGGGCATGACGCTGGCTGGACAGAGTCGCTGGCTTCCAACTGCCACCGTCGTCTCTGGAAATGAGAATATTACCCAGCTCGCCAGCGGCCACCAGCCCCGCTGAAGTTTGGGCCAGGCTGGTAATATTCATGTTTTCAACGGGAATCTGCCGCTCTGCCATCGGCACGGGTGTTCTGGGTGAAAATGCGAAAATCCCTGCTGCAGCAACAATAATCGATGTACATATGCCAACAGATGCTCGCATATTACCGTCCTCTTATTATTTTTATTTTCTGGTAAAAGTAGTGGCTTCAACAATTTTATAGCATCGTCCGAATGAAGTAGGTTAGGTCGAGCGGAGTATGCATCCCCAATATTTGTACCGATGATTGCAGGTAGTTTGTTGGGGTTCGCATTCGCTCAACCCAACCTACAGGTCGAACCTATTGAAACCATGCCCTAGTCCAAACTGACGATAGTCCAAATCAACGATGAGTCTTATTCATCAAATATGGAAATCTGCCAACAGCCTCCAAATAGAACCGCGCCAATAACACAAGAATAATGAGGATTCGCAAAATGAGTGAGCAGACCAATATTCTCGAAGTATCTGATGTCAATAGTGATTACCTGACACCGGACGCTGTCGAACTGATCGCCAGGGCCAAAGCCATCGCTCCTCGTCTTGCAGAGCGGGCACAAGCCACTGATGAGAACGGCTCTGTTCCCATCGAATCCGTTAAAGAGATCTCGGAAGCCGGCCTGTTTCGTATTCTTCAGCCTAAACGCTGGGGCGGTTACGAAATGGATCCACGGGTGTTTTACAAAGTTCAGATGACACTGGCTGAAGGCTGCATGTCTACCGCCTGGATTTTTGGCGTGATTGGCGTTCATTACTGGCAGCTGTCCCTGTTTCCTGAGCAGGCTCAGCAGGATGTGTTAACGGATAATCCATCAACACTGATCGCCTCTACTTACATGCCAGTGGGTAAAGCTGAAAAAGTAGAGGGTGGATACCGTTTTTCCGGTAACTGGGAGTTCTCCAGCGGTGTTGAACACTGCTCATGGATTTTCCTGGGCGGCCTGCTACCCAGACAGGATGGCGAAGAAGGGCTTGAGCACACTACCTTCCTGCTGCCCGCCTCCGATTTTCAGATTAAAGAAAACTGGGATGTTCATGGTCTGAGGGGGACGGGAAGTCATGACAATGTCGTTGATAGTGTGTTTGTTCCGGAGCACCGGACACAACGTACCAACAACTACACCGACGCGGGCTGTCCCGGTCGTGAGACTAACCCGGGCTGGCTGTACAAAATTCCCTTTATTCAGGTTTTCCAGCGGGCGGTATCCTCTGCCTGTATTGGTGCCCTTGATGGTGCTGTGCAGGAGTTCCGTACCCGTGCTGCTTCCCATATAGGCAAACACGGCGCAAAAACGGCAGAAGACGTGAATGCCCAAATGGCAGTGACAGAAGCCATGATCACTTCCGACACATTGAAGCTGGTCCTTGCCAGAAACTATCAGCGCATTGTTGATAATGCCAAAAATGGCACCACCATGGATGTGGAAGAGCGGTTACTTCAGCGAGCCCAGTCTTCCCTGGTGCCAAAAGTGTGTTCACAGCACGCGGATGAAATTCTGAGAGCCAGTGCCGGTGCCGGTCTCAGGAAGTCGAACCCGATCGAACGCATCAACCGTGACCTCAAACAGGCCCGGGCACATATTGCCAATAATGCTGATGCCTATGCCCGCGCCCATGGTGCCGTTATGCTGGGGATACCTAATGCGGATCCGTTTGTATAACGGTTGCAGCCTCGTTCCCATGCTTTTAGGCCCCATGGGTTCTGTGTGGGAACGAGTTCTAAAGTGCCGTGAACACCATAAAAATAACAAGAGACGCCAATGAAACGGTTAAAAAAAGTCCTATTATCCGCAGTAACCCTGTGCACCATTGCCGGTGCAGGTTTTATCTATTACGTTGAAGACCAATATGCAGGCATCGGCCTGCCATGGACCTCAGCCATTGATCTGCCAGCCCTGCCTGACCTTCCGAAACCGCAGAAAATACTGACGGAGCAGCAGAGTGGTGATATCTACTTCCCAACCCGCAGCCCCTACGATTTCTCAGAACTGCTGACCAACTTTGACAACACTCTGGAGCATACCGGAAAAGGCTCATTAACCCTGCCGGAAGGTGCCTCTGCCGATAACCCGGTGCCCGCCATGATTATTCTGCACGGCAGCGGTGGTATAGATCCTGACCGTGAACCCAAATACGCTGAACTGTTTGCCGAAAACGGTATTGCCTCTTTTGTAATTGATTACTATTCGGTCAGAGGTTCAACCAGTGATTCCAGTTATCTGATGAAGACACTATCTGCCTCTGAAACCGATATCATGGTAGACGCCTATTCAGCCCTGAAAGTAATTGGCACCCACCCCGCCATTGATGCATCACGGATTGGCGTGACCGGTTATTCATACGGCGGCATGGTAACCCGCTACACCCTTGATGCCCGTGTCAGAAACATTATTGCCCCGGACATTCCACCCTTCGCGGCTCATATTGATGTATATGGCCCCTGTCATCAAACACTGGGAAGCGATCAGACAACCGGTGCCCCTTATCTCGCCATTTATGGTGATGATGATAACAGCGTCGATCCCGAGGTATGCGCTCAGGTTCATAACAAGCTGGCTGACAATGGTCCCGTCGAAACCTTCTTGCTTCCGGGCGCTGGCCATGCCTGGGAGTCCAGTCGCCCAAGGGATCTGTATGAATTCCCCTACATCAGTAATTGCTCATTCTCTTTTGATGAGAAAACCGGCAAGGCACTGATCAACAATCAACCCGCCAAAACCGCCCCAGCAGGCGCTGGCCGTGACGAAAGAGCCTTTGCCCGTGCGATGGTGATGATGGATGCTCCCCAGTGCATCAAAGAGGGGTACATCATTGGCAGCGATAAAGAATCGGATACTGCTGCGAAAGCAAAAATGCTGTCGTTTATGAATAAAGTGTTCAAAGAAGCATAAACAGCCATAGGCAGCAATACATAAAAAGAAGGAGAACACGATGTCTGGATGCCTGAAGGATAAAATAGCCTTTGTTACCGGTGGCGGTAGCGGCATTGGCGCAGCAACCGCAGAACGTTTTGCCAGAGAAGGCGCCACTGTCGTTATTTGCGGACGCCAGTTAGAACCGCTCAGAGCCGTTACCGAGCGTATAAAACAGGCCGGCGGCATCGCCAGTGCCGTGGTTGCTGATGTCAGTAATGAGCAACAGTTTGTTTCTGCCCTGGAAAAAGTCGCCAGCGAATATGGCCGGCTTGATATCCTGGTCAATAATGCCATGGCCTTTACCTGGGGTGGCATTGAAGATATGACCACTGATCAATGGCATGAAAACTTCAAAACATCCGTTGATGGCACCTTCTGGGGAACCCGCACGGCACTGAAATTGATGAGAGAAACCGGTGGTGGCTCGGTGATCAATATCTCCTCAATCTGCGGCAACCTGGGTACAGCGTTTATGTCAGGTTACTCAGCATCTAAGGCCGCCGTCGTTAATTTCTCCAGAGCTGCAGCAGCAGAAGGCGCAAAAGACAACGTACGGATTAATGTGGTTACGCCAGCTATTGTTGAGACACCGGCAACCGCAGGCATGCTTTCCGATAACAATAGTCGTAAAGGCACAGAAAAACTGATCCCCATGGGACGGGTAGGCCAACCGGAAGAGCTGGCCAGCGCCATCACCTTCCTTGCCAGTGACGACGCATCATACATCACCGGTGCAGAACTGCCGGTGGATGGTGGTCGTTCTGCCGTACTGATTACCGCACTGGATTAATAACCAACGCCGCCCGCCACCCGCTTCCCGCAAGAGATTGTTCTTTTACGGAAAGCGGGCAGTGAGAGGCGGGCAGCGAACATTACAGGTCATCCCATGTCATCCAATCCATTACTCGCTCCATTAACTCTTGGAGCGCTGGAGCTGAATAACCGCATTGTTATGGCTCCCATGACCCGCAACAGAGCCTCAGCCGATGGAGTTCCCACGGATCTGATGGTTCAGCATTATGCTGACCGGGCACAGGCCGGGGTTATTATCGCTGAAGGTACCTGGCCCTCTGCTGCCGGACAGGCATACTCACGGCAACCGGGTATTTCCACGCCTGAACAGATCGCTGGCTGGAAAAAAGTAACCACTGCCGTCCATGATAATGGTGGAAAAATCATTCTGCAGATCATGCACTCTGGCCGAATTGGCAGCCATAAAATAAAACCAGCAGGCATTGAGACAGTGGCTCCGTCTGCCATTGCTGCCCGGGGAGAGGTTTATACTGACCAGCACGGTATGCAGCCATTTGATACACCCCGGGAATTAACCACCGCTGAAGTAAAATCAGTGATAGAAGAGCATCGCCAGGCTGCAGTCAATGCACAGGAGGCAGGCTTTGATGGCGTCGAATTCCACGGCACCAGTGGTTACCTGCCCATGCAATTTCTCTGTTCCGGAACCAATCACCGGAGTGATGAATACGGTGGAACTGTTGAAAAGCGGGCACGGTTTTCTTTTAAATGCCTTGAAGCCATGGTCAGTATAATGGGTAGTGGTCGTGTAGGACTTCGAATTAACCCGGGAAATACATTTAATGACGCCCAGGATGAAGATTCGGCTGGCAGTCATACAGAACTTCTTCGTCAGATCAAGCCCCTGAATCTGGCATACCTGCATATTATGCGCTCACCCCGCCCGGACATTGATGCCTTCCAACTGGCAAGGGAACACTTCTCCGGCCCTCTGATTCTTAACGATAATTTCGACCCTGACAGTGCAAGCGAGGCTGTCAGCTCAGGGGCAGGTGAAGCGATTTCATTTGCCCGGCATTTTATTGCCAACCCAGACCTGGTTAGCCGGATCACAAAAAGCCTTCCTCTTGCCAGGTTTGACCGAAAGACACTCTACACGGCAGGTGCAAAAGGCTACAACGATTATGAAAAAGCCAGCTGAGGGATAGCGGGCCCCCATTGTGAGGTGCAGTCAGGGGATTAGCAAGATCACTTCTTATCCCTCTGGAGACTTGTTATGACTCTGACTGCATCCACTTTGGTTAAAATACCACCAAGAATAGAAGGCCATGAGTTTTAATCGCCCTATTCCCTTCATTCAGACTCTGTCAGTAATCACCGCATTCTGTCTGTCCGGATTTCACTACGTTGCCAGAAACATTGAAAATAACGCTGTTTTACTGCTCAGTGCTGATAGCATTATTACCATGAATCCAATGGAACCCAGAATCGAAGCCGCCGCTCTGCAAAACGGGAAAATTATCGCGACCGGCAATCTGGAACAGCTAAAACAACAATAGCCGGAGGCTGAGCACCAGGCCTTCAGTGGCAAAATCCTCACCCCCGGATTTGTTGAAAACCACTTACACCCTGCCATTGCCACACTGCTGCTTCCCTTTCACGGGATTACCCCTTTTGAATGGCAGCTGCCAGGTAAAAAGATGTCCCCTACCCTGGGTGAAAAAGCCTATCAGGCTGAACTTCTGAAGGTTCTGGAGAATAGCGAGGATGGGTTTTTTATCACCCAGGGATATCACCAAAAGATATTGCGGTCTGGGGTACGATTTTTCAGGGAGGGGTGTATCCAGCAGCAGGAAATTGATCATTCCCAAAACGGTTTCCACTAACAGATACGCCCAAATAATCTCACTTATGCTTGACCATAGGTATTAATCTCTCATAATGTGGCCATGAAAATGGCCATCTCGCTGTAAGCCAGCAAGATACGTCAATTGACCCATATAATTTGGCAAAAGTAATCTGTCGTACAAAAAGTAGAAAAAAAATGATTACAAAATAGCCAGAATTAATAATACGAGGTTGATTTTGACGAACTTCACACCGGATTTCAGTCAATACAATTCACTGCTTGGTTTATTTTATGAAGCGGCCCAAGGGCAGGTTGGCTGGGAGAAACCACTGGGCATACTCCGGGAAGTATTTAGTGCAAACTTCGTTACCTTAATCCTCAAAAAGCCCTCAAAACCAAAGAAAAATAGTGAAGAGCTGGGGCTGATGATTGTGGTCGGTGAAGGCATGGATGAAGAAGATGCCGTACAGTATCGCCCCTATATTTACCACCTTACCCCCTTTTCCGGGCGGGAGCCTGACCGCATTTTCACCGTAACAGACCTGATGAGTGAAAAGGACTGGCGTGAAAGCGATTACCGGATACACTGGTGCGCCCAGAACGATGTATTTCACATTATGTCCGTGGACATAACCGTCTCCGAGGGTGAAAAGCTGCGGTTCAGGATAACCCGGCCGGAAAGTGCAGAAGATTTTTCTAAAGAGGATCGTGATTTTTGTGAACTTATTCTTCCTCACCTGCGTCGTGCATTAAATATTAATAACGAGATCATCCATAACCAGTCGTTGAGAAACCTTTACT
The DNA here is from genome assembly GCA_900299555.1 of uncultured Endozoicomonas sp. Taxonomy (GTDB): domain Bacteria; phylum Pseudomonadota; class Gammaproteobacteria; order Pseudomonadales; family Endozoicomonadaceae; genus Endozoicomonas. Next base: position 9,007 of record OODV01000005.1, on the reverse strand, counting down.
CTCAGGCTATTAGCCGACTATCTATTGCCACGCTGATCATCGACCGGCAAAGCAACATACTGGAACAGAACCTGTTTGCCCGTCATATACTGGAGTCTGGTGACGGTTTTAAAGTGGTCGCAGGCAGACTTGAGGCTTACTATCCCAGTGATAATAAAGCGCTAAAAATGCTGATCAAAGAAGCCTTTGGCCGCAAGGATAAGCAGATCCACTCTTCCCTGCCCCTGGCCATGTCTGTATCCCGGCCATCCGGGGAGGTGAACCTTGGTCTGGTCATTGAAATGATTCCACGATTTGATATTTCCGATCACAACAATAATTCATACGCTGCCGTTTATATCCGGGACTCTGCCGGTACTTCTCAGACCAGCAGTGATATAGCTAAAAAACTGTTTGGCCTGACACCTGCCGAGACCGCACTCTCCCTGCAACTGGCCAATGGTTTGTCCCTTGAAGAAGCCGCTGCTTCTCTGGGCATCCGACGTAATACAGCAAGGGCACATCTGCGTTCTATCTTTTCCAAGACAGGTATTAAACGACAGTCAGACCTTGTCCGGATATTTCTTAACAGTGTGGCAGCCCTTGCACAGCAGGAAGAGGAATCAGAGCCAGTAGAGGAGTAGCCGATACCGGCCGTTGCCTCTGAAAAGCCAGACCCGCTTGTGCTTTTGCGGAAAGCGGGCGACGGGTAGCGGAAAGCGATCTACTCTCCTTTAAACTCTGGATGTCGCTTATCAAGAAAAGCCTGCATCCCCTCCTGCTGGTCACGGGTAGCAAATAATAATGCGTTGGCTTTTCGCTCCAGCGCCAGGGCACTTTCCAGCGGTGAATCCATACCCGCCAGGATAGCTTCCTTGATTTGCTCGGCCGCCAGTGGCGGCATACGGGCAATGGTTCGGGCAATACCCAGGGCAGTATCCTGAACCGATTCATCAGGTACCAGCTCACTGACCAAACCTGCAACCCAGGCATCCCGGGCAGTAATCGGTTTATCGGTCAGCGCCATTTGCATCGCCTTTGCCTTACCTACAGCCCTGACCAGTCGCTGTGTCCCTCCAATCCCGGGCATAATGCCAATACGAATTTCCGGTTGACAAAAGCTGGCTCCTTCACCGGAAACAATAATGTCAGCATGCATAGCTAATTCGCAGCCGCCACCATAGGCATAACCACAAACCGCAGCAATTACCGGCTTGGGGCAGTGCTGAATAGGCGCCCATAGCCGTTCAGTATGCCGCTTATAGATCTCAACCGGATCAGCGTCCAGCATTGAGGTAATATCACCACCAGCAGCAAAAACATCATTACCGCCGGTCAGGATAATACAGCGCACCTCCGGCTCATCCGCCAGTCGGATAAATTGCTCTGACAGATGCCGCTGCAGTTCAAGGCTAAGGGCATTGGTAGCCTCAGGCCGGTATAGTGTCAGCCGGGCAACACCGACTTCGGGATAGTCCAGCAACAGCACCGACTCAGAACTTCCGAGCCTCTCCGACGACCTCTCCGACAACATAGTCATACTCCCTGATAAGCATTGTCTTTTTTATGAGAATGATTGTGGATAGAGCCTTCCGTCAACATCGTCCATTCAGACGAAGCCGCTTTCTTCTGCACCTCATTAGACTGCTGCAGTAATAAAGAATAAAGCCCTGTCAGGGGGCTCCTGAAAATAAAAAAGTCAACAAAGGAGAGTTCTCTTGGCCAGTGAATGGTTATCCGAATTAAAAGCCATGGTCGGACAAGAGTATGGCCGTGTTTATGCATGGGACAAGGTAAACGCGCCCATGGTTCGTCAATGGTGTGAAGTGATGGGCATTGATAACCCGTTATACACCGATGAAGAGTATGCAAAAAAAGCCGAATTTGACGGACTGGTTGCCCCTCCCGCTATGCTGCAGGCCTGGTGCCTTGAAGGCCTTCACCAGAATAATTACCCACCGGGCTCAACCAATGAAAACCCTTACGGTGCCCTAAAACTGATTGAGTCCAAAGGATATCCGGCAGTGGTCGCCGTTAACTCCGAGCTGTCATTTGACCGTTACATCACCATGGGTGAAAAGCTTTACTACACCACTCGCCTGAATGAAGTGGGCGATGAAAAAACAACCGCTCTTGGGACTGGTTTCTTTGTCACTCTGGTTATGAGTTTCTTTTCAGAAAAAGAAGCGGGTGATGAAAAAGTCGGTGAACTGCTTTTCCGGGTTTTCAAATTCAAACCTCATCAGCAACCGGAAAAAGTCGAAGCCACCACAGAAGTGCCGATTATCAAACGACCAAAGCCTGGCATCAGTGATGACACCCGTTTCTTCTGGGATGGTTGTGAGGCCGGTGAGCTTCGCATTCAGCACTGCCCGTCCTGTGACCAGCTGCAGCACCCACCCGCACCTGTCTGCATTCACTGTCATGCACTGGAACTGGACTATAAAGTTGCCACCGGTGCCGGTGAACTCTACTCGTTTGTGGTGATGCATTACCCCGAAGTACCACCGTTTGACTACCCCAACCCCATCGGGCTAATACAGCTCGATGAAGGTGTGCGTATGCCTGCTGGTCTTGTGGGTGTAGATAACAGGGACGATCTGAAAATTGGCCAGCGGGTAAAGGTTGAGTTCCAGACATTTGATGATGAACTGACCCTGCCAATGTTCAGGATTGTTGACAGCAATGCCACCCAGGGCAGGGAGTAATCTATGGACTTTTCCCTGAATGATGATCAGAACGCCATTGCCGATATGGCCACCGCGCTCTTCAGTGACAGCTGCAGCGACGAAGCATTACTGGCGTTTGATGAGTCCGGTAAAACCACAATGGATTCATTGTGGAAGTCCTGTATAGAAACCGGATTGAACGCTCTTTATTTGCCAGAAAAATTGGGGGGCAGTGAGCTGGGCTTTACCGAGTTGATGCTGGTTCTGGAAGCCCAGGGCAAAGCCCTTGGTCAGGTACCACTGTGGAGAAACCAGGTGGCCGCGGCTGCCATCGCCACATTTGCTGATGAAAGCCTCCACCCACTGGTCAGCAAAGTGGCCACCGGTGACATTCTGCTCACCCTTTCCCAGGCCGATCATACCCGTGCCCACGGGATTGAACTGCAGGCAGCCATCACCCCTGACGGTTTGTTACTCAATGGTCAGGTAAACGCTGTTCCCGAAGGCGGGTCTGCCGACGGGCTCATTGTCTCGGTGGCAGGCCCTGAGGGTGTTCAGCCCGTTGTGATCGAACTGGCCAGCAAAGGTATTACCCGTATTGAGGGTGTCTTTACCCAGGGCGAAGCCATTGCCGACCTGATCTTTGACAACGTAACCGTGCCAACCACAAATATCCTGCCATCATCCGCTGTTGAGTGGCTGGAAGTTCGCAGCATTGCAGCCCAGGCAGCCATCCAGCTGGGAGTCAGTGCTCAGCAGATTAAACGGACCGTGGAATATGTGAACGAGCGTCGTCAGTTTGACCGGCAAATTGCCAGCTTTCAGGCAGTACAGATGGCCATGGCGGATTGTCATATCGCCCTGGAAAGCCTGCGCTCCGCATTATGGCAGTTGTGTTATCGACTGGATGCCGGCCTGCCAGCACAACCGGAAGCACTGGCCACCGCATGGCTGGCCAGCGAAGCCGGTCACACGGTTGGTCACAAGGCACAGCACGTGCACGGCGGCTTTGGCGTGGATGTGACTTACCCGATACACCGGTATCTGTATTGGAGCCGGGCTTTGAGCCTGGGGCTGGGTGGTAGCCGGGCAATTCTGGAAAAGCTGGGTGACTGGCTAACAATCAACGACAAACTGGGATGGAAGTATGACCTCGATGAAAACACGACAGTTTAATCATGTGAGCCTTGGGGAAAAACTACCAAAAATGGAAGTCCCCATTACCACGACACTGGTCACTGCGGGCGCCATCGCTACCCGTGATTACTTTCCGGGTCATCATGATAAAGATGCGGCGCAGGAGCTGGGCTCTCCTCATGTTTTCATGAATATCCTGACCACCAGTGCACTGGTACAGCGGTTTGTTGAAAACTGGGCTGGTCCCACCGCACGGTTCAACGACCTGCGTATTAAACTGGGAGCACCAAATTATCCGGGTGACACCATGGTATTCAGCGGTGAAATCTCCAATGTGGACGAGCAGAAAAAAAACATTGAAGTGACACTGAAAGGCAAGAATTCCATGGGTAACCACGTTACGGGGACCGTATCCGTAGAGTTACCGTAATCCAGAGACTGAATCGAGAATAACAAGAATGAATACATCAATCAGTGGCCGTGCCGCCATTGCCGGCCTGGGGACTACAGAGTTTTCTAAAAACTCAGGGCGAACCGAGTTACGGCTGGCCATGGAAGCAACCCTTGCAGCCCTTGCCGATGCCGGTATTGATCCCAGTGAAGTGGATGGCTTCAGCAGTTACTCCGTAGATAAGGTTCCCGAGTATGAAATTGCCCGGATACTGGGCTGTAATAACGTCAAATTCTTCTCCCAGACACCCCATGGTGGCGGCGCCGCCTGTGCCCCCATACTCCATGCGGCGATGGCCGTAGCGACCGGTGTCGCTAAAACCGTGGTTGTTTACCGGGCCATGAACGAACGTTCATGGTATCGCTTCGGCTCTGGAAGCTATGGCTTTGCCAATACTCCTACCGTAGAGAATGTTAACTATGGCTGGTATATGCCCCACGGGTTCCACACACCAGCGGCCTGGGTAGGTATGTTTGCGCAACGTTATATGCACACTTATGGTGCTACTTCAGAAGACTTTGGTCGTGTTGCTGTTGCTGCCCGAGATTTCGCAGCCACCAATCCGAACGCCTTCTTCTACGAAAAACCGATTACCCTGGAAGATCACCAGAACTCCCGCTGGGTCTGCGAACCCCTGCACCTGCTGGATTGCTGTCAGGAGTCTGATGGTGCGGTAGCCATGGTAATCACCAGTGCCGAACGGGCAAAAGACATGAAGCAGAAGCCTGTGATCATTAAAGCCGGCTCTCAGGGTATTGCCAGTGGCCAGCAGGTGATGACCTCATTCTATCGGGATGATATTACTGGACTGCCGGAAATGGGTGTCGTGGCAAAAGAATTGTATGCCCAGTCCGGCCTCACTGCTGAAGACTTTCAGACCGCCATTATATACGACCACTTCACGCCATTTGTATTAACTCAACTGGAAGAGTTCGGCTTTGCTCCCCGGGGAGAAGCCAGAGAATTTGTCCTCGAAGGTCATCACGCCCGTGGCGGCAAGCTCCCCATTAACACCCACGGCGGACAACTGGGTGAGGCCTATATTCACGGCATGAATGGTGTGGCAGAAGCCGTACGGCAGGTTCGAGGCAGTGCCGTTAACCAGGTCGATGATGTTGAGAATGTCCTGGTTACCGCAGGTACCGGTGTACCTACCAGCGGCTTGATTTTAAGCGCAGCATAAGGATGGCCTGAGGAGAAAACAATGTTTGTAGATCTTACGCCAGAACAACACCAGCTGCGCCTGAAAATCCGCGACTACTTTACCGGGTTAATGACACCGGAGCTTCGCGCTTCATTAAGAGGTAAAGAAGGCGGCGATGATTACCGTCGTGTTATCCGGCAAATGGGTAAAGATGGCTGGCTGGCGGTTGGCTGGCCAAAAGAGCACGGTGGCCAGGGTTACAAAGCCACGGAACAGCTGATTTTCTTTGAAGAAGCCAATATCGCCGGAGCGCCGCTGCCCTTTGTCACCATCAGTACCGTTGGCCCCGCGTTGATGCAATACGGTTCTGATCTGCAAAAAGAGACGTTTCTGCCCGGTATTGCCAGTGGTGAGACTATTTTTGCCATTGGCTACTCCGAACCGAGTGCCGGCTCTGACCTGGCCACCCTGAAAACCTCGGCAACCTTTGATGGTGAAAACTTTTATGTGAACGGCAATAAATTATGGACATCCGGTGCGGAAGCTGCTGATTTTATTTGGCTGGCGGCCCGGACTGATCCAGAACTGCCGAGACATAAAGGTATCTCTATTTTAATTCTGGATACCCGGGAGAAAGGTTTTTCACACACCGTTATCCCAACCACTTCAAACCCGACGGCTGCTACCTACTACGACAATGTTCGTGTCCCTGGCAATATGCTGGTTAGCCAACTGAATGGAGGATGGCAGCTGATTACTTCTCAGCTGAACCATGAGCGACTGGGGCTTGGTTCCTGGTCTGACAAGGTTGCCGGACTCTTTCGTAAGGTTTACCTGTGGGCTCGAACCCCGGATGAAAACGGTAAACGGGCGACCGATAAGCCCTGGGTTCGTTCAGCCATTGCCGAGTGTTATTCCCGTCTGGAAGCGATGCGGTTGATTAATTTCCGTATTGCTGCCGATCTGGAACAGGGAAAAATGGATGTGGCACTGGCTTCCGCTACAAAAGTTTACGGTTCAGAATCCGCCATTGAGATTCTACGTCGACTGATTGATATTACCGGCGCTAATGGCATGGTGCGTCAGGATTCTGCTGCGTCTATGTTGATAGGTGAGCTGGAGTATGAGGTACGTGCTTCTGTAACGCTAACCTTTGGTGGTGGTACCAACGAAATTCAGCGGGAGTTGATTGCGCAGTTTGGTTTGGGAATGCCACGCCCTATGCGTTGAAGCTGAAGGCAGGCTTAATGAAGCATGCCTCTCGTTCCCACGCTTTCAGGTCCTTTGGATTCTGCATGGGAACGAGATGGCGGAGAAACAACCGCGATGATTTACATATACATAAACATCATTTCGTAAACCAGTGCCGGGCGTTCTTCGCCCACCACATGTACCTGCTGCTCCAGCGTCAATGTCGTACCTTTGGCGCTGCCGGCAACAGCCTTTAGACGACTACGACAGTATATTTTGCTGTTTGCCGGTACAACACCGGTAAACCGCAACTTGTCGGAGCCAATATTGAGCATATTGTTAAACCCGGTCACTTCAAAGGGTAGTGGCGTTGGCATTTTAGGTAGCAGAATCAGGGTCAGAAAACCATGGGCAATGGTCGTTTTGAAAGGGCTGTACTGAGCACACTTTTCGGCATCCGTATGCAGCCAGTAGCTGTCGCCGGAAAGCTCGGCAAACTGGTTGATCAGCTCCTGAGAAACGGTGATTTGCTCGCTCCAGTGGCCGAATGTTTCGGTAACTTCAGCCTGTATTCCTTCAATGTCTTTAAAATCGTACTTATTCATTATTTTTCTCATTTACTGTTTATTTTTGCTTTGGTTCAGCGTTGCAAAACGCATCCTAGCGGATTTCATTTCAAGCCGATAGTGGCTGATTTTTTCCATAAGCCCTGTCATCCATTAACGTTTTTCCGTTACGTCCTATAAAAATAAATAAGGAGTCCATCATGGCAGAAGCCGTCATCGTTGAAGCACTACGTACCCCGATTGCCAGGGGTAAGCCTGTGGTTGGTGATCTCCATGGTTTTCACGCGGCAGAACTGCTGGCACTGTCCATGAAGGCGGTGGTTGAAAAAGCTGGCCTGGAATATAACGACATTGAGCAGCTGATGGGTGGCTGTGTCACCCAGGCTGGAGAGCAGGCCGGTAACATCACCCGCCATGCCTGGCTATCCATGGGTAATACCTGGGAAGGGGGTGCTACCACCCTTGATGCCCAGTGTGGCTCAGCCCAGCAGGCCAACCATCTTATTTCATGGCTGGTGCGTGGTGGCTCTATTAATATCGGGATTGCCTGTGGTGTCGAAGCCATGAGTCGTGTCGGCCTTGGCATGAATGTTTATAATGGTCCGGGCTTCTTTTTACCGAAAAACTGGCCCTGGGACAGCACGCCTGATCAGTTTTCCAGCGCCGAAAGGATTGCCGTAAATCGTGGCATCACACGACAGGATGTGGATGAATTTGCGCTCATGTCTCAACAGCGGGCAAAAGCCGCCTGGGAAGCCGGCTATTTTGATCGTGAAGTATTCTCCGTTGAAGCGCCAGCCTTTGGTGAAGATGGCAAACCCAATGGCGAAACCAAACTGGTTACCCGCGACCAGGGGTTCCGTGACACCACCATGGAAAGCCTGGGTAACCTGAATGCCGTCGTGGAAGGCGGCATCCACACACCCGGTAATTCATCCCAGATCTCCGATGGATCGGCAGCCATACTCTGGATGAGTAAAGAAGAAGCACTGGCCAGGGGGCTGAAACCACGGGCGCGGATTTTAACCGATGTTGTGGTGGGCTCAGACCCATACTACCTGCTGGATGGCCCCGTTGATGCAACCAGAGCTTTGTTAAAGAAAAGCGGCATGAGTCTCAGTGATATTGATCTGTTTGAGGTGAATGAAGCATTTGCTGCCGTTGTACTTTCCTGGGCCCGGGTCTATGAGCCAGATATGGATAAAGTAAACGTAAATGGAGGTGCAATTGCCCTCGGCCATCCTGTTGGCAGTACCGGTGCACGTCTTATTACTTCGGCGCTGCATGAGCTGGAGCGCACCGATAAGAATACCGCACTGATCACCATGTGCTGTGGAGCCTCGGTGGGTACCGGTACCATTATTGAGCGTATTTAAGATATGAACCACAAAGGAACAAAGCGCAAAAGAAAAGCAAAAAGGCTTCCTTTGTGAGCTTTGTGCGACCGCCAGGGATGATGGAAGTATCGAGCACGCAAGGAGCGTTTATCGCCCCTTTGTGGTGAAAAAACAAAAATATAAAAACAGGAAATACATCATGACCTCTCAAAACGAAAAGCTGGACGGAAAAGTTGCCATTATCACCGGTGCCGGCCGTGGCCTTGGACGTGTCGAAGCATTGAACCTGGCCCGACAGGGTGTCCGGGTTGCGGTTAATGAACTGGGCATTAATCCCGAAGCTGAAGCTGCAGCCCTGTCGGTGGTGGAAGAGATCAAGAGTTTTGGCGGTGAAGCTTTTGCCTTCTTTGGTGACTGTGCCGACTGGAATGACTCTGAGCAATTATTCAAAAAAACTCTGGATACCTGGGGTGATGTAATACCAATTGCCTTTTCTAACTACTGTATAACTGCCCACTGGCGAGAGCATAAAC
>OODV01000114.1 GCA_900299555.1 uncultured Endozoicomonas sp. | reverse complement strand
CTTCATTTACAGGATATTGCAACTTCGGATCGAAGAACCTTTGCAGGATTTAGGTGCCATTTTAAAATGTCCTTATCGATGCCCCTGTTGCATGCCCTGTAATGATATTCGAGCATTAACGACTTGGTTTTACAGCCTTCACTCTGGCAGAGGTAGCACTGATAAACTTTGCACCCTTTACCATGTCGACCAACGAAAGGGAGGTTGCAGTCTGGACACTTTACTTCAATAAGACACGTCATGAGACGTATATAAGGAGCGCAGAAAATTTTTCAGTATGGAAATGTCTTACCCATAATTTGACCCACTACCACCCGTGTATATCGTTTAGTTTGCAGCATGGCAAGATAAAACCTGGTCGGGTACGATTCAGGGATGATATCTATCAGCTGGACAATGCATTAGTGAGCTGGTTTTAAAAGAATAATCATAGAATCCGTCTAAAAACATGAATGCTAACCACAAGGAAGTAAGAAATGTTTTTTCTAATGGCAGTAATGTCAACCATTGCCTGGCTCTGGTTAATTGTATCGGCCTTCAAAGAAAACAAGGTCGTATGGGGGATTGTTATGATTCTATTCTCTCCTGCTTGCATTATCTATGGACTGATAAATTGGAATAAAAATCTTATTCCTCTGATAATCCTTATAATCAGTATTCTCTACTTTATTAACTTAGACCCTGAAGAACTTGAAGCATTTGTTGACCCACAGGAATCAGCAGGTCAACTTGACCAGCATAACAATACTGATGACTTCGAAACATTTCTAAGCAATGAACTAGAAAGGACAGAGTAATCAAAAAAAAAGTGCTTCTCTAGACTAAAAATTGAGCTCCAACGACAAATAAAAAAACGGCAAACATTTTCTGCAACTTTTCGGCAGGAAGCCCATGAGCAAGCCTTGCACCAAACCGGGCAAACAATACACTGGTTAAAACAATTCCCAGAAAAGCAGGCCAGTACACATAACCCGTTGCCAGAGCAGGTAACTGGGGGTTGCTTTCACCTAACACCATGTTGCTCAAAGCCCCCATCAAGGCAATTGGAAGACCACAAGCCGCCGAGGTTCCCACTGCCTGCTTCATGGTCAGACTGATACGCCTGAGAAAAGGAACAGAAAGCGTGCCGCCACCAATCCCAAACATGCTGGAAACAGAGCCAATCACAACACCTGTGCTAACTAGTACGACTTTTCCAGGAATTCTGGCACCTTCACGAACCTTAAACCCGAACCACATTTTTGCAGACACCAGAATGGCAAACACGCCAAGAAGCTTCTGCAATAGATGGCCACTCAGATTAACGGCTGTATACACACCCATGAAAGCACCAGCAAGAATCCCTATGCTTAACGTTGTAAAGATTTTCCATTGAACAGCACCTTCATCCTGATGAGCCTTAATGGAGCTCAAAGAAGTAATCACCATAGTGGCCAGTGATGTACCCACCGCCATATGCGTCAAGACTTCGGAAGACATCCCCTGAGCCTTAAAGCTGAAGATCAGCACAGGAACAATAATCAACCCTCCACCAATACCAAATAAGCCAGCCATTACTCCGGCACAAGCACCCAGAACAAGGTAGAGTATAAATATCATGATTTTTCAAAACTCAAAAACAACGATTACTGCGACCAAATTTAAACACGACTTCTGACTTTAATTTGAAACCATACAAACATAAAACTAAAATAATATACAGGCCAATGGTCCAATGAATATCATAGAAAATCCAAACCACCCATTCAGATATTAACGAGAGAAAAGCTATGTTTACCAAATCACATATTGTAGACAAGCTAAAAGACACATTTCACACACAAATCACAACCGAAATATCCTCTGACTTACTAAAACAAGCAAAAACATTACATATCAACCTGGATACTATCATCGATGATGCTGTTAAGAATCGATACAGCACTGAAGAAATTGAGCAAAAAATCACCAAAGCGTGTAACACTAGGTTGCGCTTGATTTATAACAATCTGATTGACAATTACCCAATACCGTATAAAGGCATCAGAGATTGTTATAAAAAGAGCATGTAACACATTCATACACCCAAAGAATATACACATTAACTGTAGTTACGCACTTCACTGTCGTTTACTACCATCAGTAGTATTTTGTCTGAATGATCAAGTACTACATATGGTAGGGGTGCGTAACATCAGACATTAATTTAATTTCTACTCATGTAGCCCTATAGACTTTTCTATGTGATTTGCTTTATAAGTAGATTATACGTACATAATTATAATTCTGTTGTCGTTCAATAAAATTTTAATACTTATTCAATAAATGTACGTCTACTCCGATATACCAGCCAGGTGGGAGAATCAGCATGTCAATTTTTGCTCAATACCAGCAACGATACGAGGCCGTCCAGCAGGAAGAGATGAGCCTCATGGAATACCTGGAACTCTGTAAGGAAGACCCTTGGGCTTATGCCAATGCAGCTGAACGTATGCTGAGAGCCATTGGTGAGCCCGAGGTTATCGACACTTCACGTGATCCACGATTAAGCCGAATTTTTTCCAACAAATTGATTAAACAATACCCTGCTTTCCAAGAGTTCTATGGCATGGAAGAAGCCATTGAACAAATTGTTTCATATTTCAAACATGCTTCTCAGGGACTGGAAGAGAAGAAACAGATTCTCTACTTACTGGGTCCCGTTGGTGGTGGTAAATCCTCACTGGCTGAAAAGCTGAAGCAGTTGATGGAAAGAGTACCTTTCTACGCCATCAAGGGCTCTCCGGTTTTTGAATCACCTCTGGGCCTTTTTAACCCGGATGAAGATGCAGATATTCTTAAAGAAGAATATGGCATTCCCAGCCGCTACCTTAAATACATTATGTCACCCTGGGCAGTGAAGCGCCTGAACGAATTTGGCGGAGATATTTCCAAGTTCAGGGTAGTCAAGCTCTATCCCAGCCGCCTGAACCAAACCGCTATAGCCAAGACAGAGCCAGGCGATGAGAACAACCAGGATATTTCCAGCCTGGTGGGTAAAGTCGACATTCGCCAACTGGAAGAATTTTCTCAGGATGATCCAGATGCTTACAGCTTCTCTGGTGCGCTGTGTCGAGCGAATCAGGGTATCATGGAGTTTGTTGAGATGTTCAAGGCTCCGATCAAGGTATTGCACCCACTGCTGACAGCAACTCAGGAAGGCAACTACAACAGCACCGAAGGGCTGGGCGCCATCCCTTATGAAGGCATTCTGCTCGCTCACTCCAACGAATCCGAGTGGCAGACGTTCAGAAACAACAAAACGAACGAAGCCTTTATTGACCGGGTTAACATCGTCAAGGTGCCTTATTGTGTCCGTGTCAGTGAAGAGGTACACATCTATGAGAAGCTGCTGGAACACAGCTCTCTAAAGGCTGCTCCGTGTGCTCCGGACACCCTGAAGATGCTCGCTCAATTCACCACTCTGTCGAGAATCAAGGAACCAGAAAACTCTTCAATCTACTCAAAGATGAAGGTTTATGATGGTGAGAACCTGAAAGATACCGATCCTAACGCCAAGCCTCTGCAGGAATACAGAGACATGGCCGGTGTCGACGAAGGTATGAACGGTCTCTCTACCCGTTTCGCCTTCAAGATTCTTTCCAAGGTATTCAACTTTGACCCTTCTGAAGTGGCTGCGAACCCTGTTCACCTGCTCTATGTTCTGGAGCAGCAGATCGAACAGCAGCAGTTCCCTGAAGAAGTTCATGACAAGTATATGTCGTATATCAAAGAATATCTGACGCCGAAATACATTGAGTTCCTGGGCAAAGAAATCCAAACCGCCTATTTGGAGTCATACTCAGAGTACGGACAGAATATTTTTGATCGCTACATCACCTATGCGGACTTCTGGATTCAGGATCAGGAATACCGGGATCCTGATACTGGCCACATACTCGATCGATCTGCGCTCAGTGAAGAGTTGGAAAAAATCGAAAAACCAGCCGGTATAGCAAACCCCAAGGATTACCGTAATGAAGTCGTGAACTTTGTCCTCAGGGCTCGAGCCAATAATGATGGCAAAAACCCAAGCTGGTTAAGCTACGAGAAAATGCGCACAGTGATTGAGAAGAAAATGTTCTCAAACACCGAAGACCTTCTCCCTGTAATCTCCTTTAATGCCAAAGGGTCTCAGGACGACCAGAACAAGCACGCTGACTTCGTTGATCGGATGGTTGCCCATGGCTATACCAAGAAGCAGGTTCGACTGCTGTCTGAGTGGTATATCCGGGTTCGTAAGTCTCAATAATAAAAGCAGCTCCGCTTTCGCCAGGCGAAAGCGGACTAAATCCAGCGCCCTGTATATCAGGGCTCTCTATTAGCGAACAGCAACTATCGGGAGAGCGTCTTTATGAGCATCATAATCGACCGACGCCTCAACGGAAAAAAGAAGAGCACTGTCAACAGGCAGCGTTTTCTGAGGCGCTATCGCAGCCTTGTTAAAGAGGCTGTACAGGATGCTGTTGATCAACGCTCAATCACCGACGTTGAAAGCGGCAGTGACATATCCATTCCCAAAAAAGACCTGAACGAACCCTTTTTCCATCATGGTCAGGGTGGCCATCATGGTCATGTTCACCCAGGTAATAAAGAGTTTAACAGCGGTGATCGCATCCAGCGTCCTCCTGGTGGAGGTGGCCAGGGAAGTGGTGACGGCAAGGCCAGTGACAGTGGTGAAGGTGCTGATGACTTTGCCTTTCAGATTAACCGGGATGAGTTTCTGGAATATCTGTTCGATGATTTGGAGCTACCAAATCTCGTTCGAAAAGAGTTAAAAGACAGCACAGATTACAAGCTCAAACGAGCGGGCTTTACCACAGCTGGCTCACCAGACCGCTTAAATGTCGTACGCTCTATACGTGCAGCTCATGCACGCCGCATCGCACTTTCTGGCAAAGACAGAAAGGTGATTCGAACCCTTAAGCGTGAACTTCGAGAAATGGAAGTCAGCCCGGACGAGATTGATCAACACAGAGCGAGAACAATTCGAGAAGAAATCAGTGTTCTTAACAAGAAGCTGAAACGACTGCCATTTATTGATGACTTTGATCTGCGCTTTAATAATATGACCAAAGTCCCCCAGCCTTCCAATAAGGCTGTAATGTTCTGTGTTATGGATGTATCTGGATCCATGACCCGTGAAATCAAGGACATGGCAAAGCGCTTCTTTTTGCTGCTCTACCTTTTCTTGGAAAGAAACTATGAGGCTGTTGACGTCGTCTTTATAAGACACCACAGTGAAGCCAGAGAGTGTGATGAGAACGATTTCTTTTATGCCAGGGAAACTGGGGGAACCGTTGTATCCTCTGCCCTTCGACTGGCAGACGAAATCATTACAGACCGCTATTCTCCCAATGAGTGGAATATCTATATAGCTCAGGCTTCTGATGGGGATAACTGGGAAGCAGACTCCAGCAAATGCCATGATATTATTTTGCAGAAGCTATTACCGGTCTGTCAGTACTACTCCTATGTAGAAATTACGGATCGCCATCATCAAAATCTCTGGTACGAGTACAAAACCATAGAGCAGGCTCATCCGGGCCATTTTGCCATGCAGCAAATTCGCAGTTATGCGGATATTTACCCAACCTTCCGCCGCTTATTTGAGAAAAAGGAGGGAAGTCATGTTGGAAGCTGAAGCCCCTGTAAAAAAAACAAAGAGAAAGCAACCACTGTCAACGGACTCCGAGTGGACTTTCGAACTGCTTGAAATATACGACCGGGAATTTGCCAAGTTAGCTGATAAATTTCGGTTGGATACATACCCCAACCAAATTGAGGTCATTAGCTCTGAACAAATGCTGGATGCCTATTCCTCAGTGGGCATGCCGCTAATGTATAACCACTGGAGTTATGGCAAAAGTTTCCTGAGCAATCAGCAGAACTACCAGAGAGGCCGAATGGGTCTGGCCTATGAGATTGTCATTAACTCCGACCCCTGCATTGCCTATCTCATGGAAGAGAACACCATGCCCATGCAGGCACTGGTAATAGCTCATGCATGCTATGGTCACAATTCCTTCTTTAAAGGCAACTATCTGTTCAGACAATGGACCGATGCAAGCGCCATTATTGATTACCTGTTGTTTGCCAAGAGCTATATTGCTAAATGTGAAGAAAAGTATGGCATCAGTGCAGTTGAAGACATACTGGATGCTTGCCACGCCCTGATGAATCAGGGGGTTAACCGTTACGTCCGTCCAACACCCATGTCCGCTGAACAGGAAAAAGCGCGCTCTCAGGAACGCGAAGAGTATATTCAGCGAAACCTGAATGATCTCTGGCGCACAATTCCGACTCGTGAGAGTGAGAAAGAGAAAAAAGATATTCGCTTCCCTAAAGAACCGGAAGAGAATCTCCTGTACTTCATTGAAAAAAATGCCCCCCTTCTGGACACCTGGCAGCGAGAGCTTATTCGCATTGTCCGTAAAGTTGCTCAGTACTTTTATCCTCAACGGCAAACTCAGGTCATGAACGAAGGCTGGGCCTCATTCTGGCACTATCACCTGATGCATGAGATGTACGATGAAGGCCTTATTACCGAAGGCTTTATCATGGAGTTTCTGCACTCACACTCCAGTGTCGTGTTCCAACCTGATTTCGATGACCCGAGATATAGCGGCATTAACCCATATACCCTGGGCTTTAATATCTTCCAGGATATTCGTCGAATTTGTGAGAACCCAACAGATGAAGACCGAGCATGGTTTCCTGAACTTGCGGGTACCGACTGGCTGGATGCCGTTCATTTTGCGATGAAGAACTTTAAAGATGAAGGGTTTATTCTTCAGTATCTATCGCCCAAAGTAATGCGAGATATGCGACTGTTCAGTATCGATGACAACGAGGTTAACCCATACCTTGAGGTGGATGCGATTCATGATGACAGTGGTTATCGCCAATTACGGGAAAATCTTGCAGCTCAGTACAACCTTGGTAACAGAGAGCCTAATATCCAAGTCTATAATGTGGATGTCAGAGGTGATCGCTCACTAACATTGCGCCATTATATGCACAGAGGGAGACCTCTGGACGGTGATAGCAGCGATGAAATTATCAAACACATTCATCATCTGTGGGGATTCGAGGTAAAACTTGAGTCTGTTGATGAAGACAATGTTGTACAATACCTGTTTGAGCTACCAAAAGAGAAACCTGCATCTGAAGGCATCTGAAGCGACCTCCTGAATACGCTGTCAGGCTATCGAAGCAGTCTGACAGTTTTTTCCAGCTTCCTATACCTTTCCAGCTTCATGACAAAACTGTATCAATTCATCTAAAATCACCCAGACTTCGATACCCCTATCGATAAATCTCTCCATTAAGGACATCTGACGCTCTTTGTCTCCAGCGTCGAGTGATCAATACAAAATTGATGCCTTAGAGCTACCCTGACTTTTCTCTTTACGCTTTCAGGCTCAGCTCCGTTAAGCAAAATACGCCCTTCAAAAAAAATTCTTTTGTCATCAAGTTGCCATACATCTGTCTTTCACCACCTCTATCAGGAATAAACCGATTCGTAAGAAATGCCTAAAAT
>OODV01000232.1 GCA_900299555.1 uncultured Endozoicomonas sp. | reverse complement strand
GGCTTTCGTTTCCTGAAAAGCCCGGACTTTCTGGTCTCTTCACTCTATCTGAAGAAACCGGAGCGCATTGAAGCGCTGTTGATGGTGATGACACTCTGCCTGATGGTCTATGCTGCTATCCAGCACAGAATAAGGTACGAACTGAAAAAGCGGAGTCGTGTGTTTCCAAACCAGAAAAAGAAGCCCTGCCAGAATCCAACAGCAAGATGGGTCTTCTTCTGCTTTCAGGGGATTAATGTATTAACGGTCAATAATCAGGAACAGCATGTGGTCGGTTTGAAGGAAAAGCAGTGGACGATCATCCAAATTTTAGGCATTTCTTACGAATCGGTTTATTCCTGATAGGGGTGGTGAAAGACAGCTATAATCTTTTTTCGACGGATACGCCGTTAAAGGAAGCCCTAAAGCCGCTGGTATGGACAGAGCCCATACTGAATGACTATGGATACCTGGCAGGGCATGAGTTTTTTCGGCTCCCTTGCTAATCAAAACCTGCCTCAGCTGCGAACCCCTGATTGATTTGGACACAGAATCGATGAGGTGGATTTCCACCCTGCCTACCATTAGCGGATGAAAGCAGCTATTGAAAATGGACTGCCATCATTACCCTGGCAGGGCTCTCAAACGAGAGTTCATATGGCTCTAGCAGCCATGATGTATCTGCACAACCAGGTTGAAGCAGGCACATGCTTGCCCGTTAACCATGATGTTTGCTCCTGCTCTGAACCAACAGCCAGATGTTGCCAGTCGATGGTTGCCCTGACGCGCCTTGACTGTATCACGGGTTCTGCGGCGTTAATGTGGCAGGTAGTGGTTCAGGCGGCACAACGCTGCAGTTACCGGTAGATTGCGGGTAAGGTGTTCACAGAGCACCCATTGATGGAGAATGTTCTGGCTGATCTGATTCTGGCGAGTCAGGCGGCCCTGGCTTAGAGTCTTCGGGTTGCCCAAAGTCTTGACTCCTCCGGTGATGAGCACGAGCAACTCTTTTGCAGGTTGGCCAAGGTCTGTTGATATTTCGTTGCGTGGTTTAGTAGCAATTCTTTAACGACATGCTTTTCTAGTGACCATGATGGCTACAATATGGGTGTTTTGTTTACAGGCGATTACGCTTTTTAACTCGACTTTCTTCCGGTGTTTACGTATTTTGATTGCTATTTACTATCCGGCCATGATTAAGCTGAGCCTGAGAGTCAATCCGGTCACCCATGACGGGGCGAATAACCTGTCATATACGAGGGAGTCGTTGGGATTGCCGGGCAGCGGGTTGTGCTGGTGGCAAACAGCCTTGAGCCTCTCTAAATAGATAAGTGGATTTCATGAACCCGAATTACCTGGATTTTGAACAGCCAATTGCTGAACTGGAAGCCAAGATAGAAGAGCTTCGGCTGGTCAGTAGCGATGCGGAACTGAATATTACAGAAGAAATTGCGACACTGCAGGATAAGTGCCGCAGCCTGACGGATTCTATTTTTAACAACCTTTCCTCATGGCAGGTGGCTCAGCTGGCAAGACACCCCAGGCGCCCCTTCACATTGGATTACATTCGCCATATTTTTACCGAGTTTGATGAGCTTCATGGCGATCGTCATTTTGCTGATGATCCTTCTATCGTGGGCGGTATGGCCCGGCTGGATGGTCGCCCGGTGATGGTGATTGGTCACCAGAAAGGACGTGAGATTGAAGAAAAGGTGCGTCGTAACTTTGGTATGCCGAAACCTGAGGGTTATCGTAAAGCCTGTCGCCTGATGGAAATGGCAGAGCGTTTCAATATGCCGATTCTGACCTTTATCGATACTCCGGGGGCTTATCCTGGTATTGGTGCTGAAGAGCGTGGGCAGAGTGAGGCTATTGCTTATAATCTGGCGGTAATGTCTCGCCTGAAAGTGCCTGTTATCTCAACGGTCATCGGTGAGGGTGGCTCTGGCGGTGCATTGGCCATTGGCGTCTGTGATCACCTGGTGATGATGGGCTATTCCACCTATTCCGTCATTTCTCCGGAAGGCTGTGCTTCCATTCTCTGGAAAAAGTCTGAGTATGCTTCCACTGCCGCTGAAGCGATGGGTGTTACGGCGGAACGTTTGAAAGAGCTTGAACTGGTGGATACTCTGATTGAAGAGCCTCTGGGTGGTGCTCACCGGGATCCGGAAGCAGCAGCTGCGAGTTTGAAAGCAACGCTGGTTGCTCAGTTGAATAAACTCTCGGAACTGGACAGCGATACTCTACTGGAAAATCGTTATCAGAAAATCAGGGATTTTGGTTCACTTTGAGTGCGGTTACAACATCCCTTCCTGCACATCACCCGCTCAGCTCAGAGTGGGTGATCAGTCGGTTATCTTCCCGTCTTCAGAGTCCATTCAAGGAATGCCCATTAACGGTGGCATTCAGTGGCGGTGTTGACTCTACCGTTTTACTTCACCTGCTTACCAGACTTCGCGATCAGGGTTTTGTTTCTGACCTCAAGGCTGTGCACGTTCACCATGGTCTGAGTGAGTTTGCCGATCATTGGGCAGAGTACTGCCGGAGTATTTGTGATCAATGGAATGTACCACTCACCGTTACTAGGGTTGCGTTGAAAAAAGAGGGAAATGGTCTCGAGCAGGCTGCCCGTGATGCCCGTTACCGGGTTTTTGTTGATGTCTTACCGGCCGGTGGTTGTCTTCTGCAGGGGCATCACCGGGATGACCAGGCAGAAACCATTTTGCTCCGGCTTTTCAGAGGTACGGGGATGGATGGTGTTCAGGGTATTCCTGAGTACCGGACATTAGGCGAGGGTACGTTATTCCGGCCTTTGCTCACTGTTCCGAGAGCAGTCATCGATGCGTATGCTGCTGTTAATGAGCTTAAGCACATAGAAGATGACAGTAATACTGATGAACAGTTTTCGCGGAATTTTCTTCGTCAACGGCTGATCCCTATGATTGAGGAGCGTTGGCCGGGTGCTTCAGGGCGACTGGTTGAGTTTGCCAGTGAGGCAGGGCAGCTGAATGAGCGTATGCTGTTGGAGGTAAAACTCCAGCTTGAAAAATGTCTGGATTACCGACCTGAGTGGCTGCTGGAAAAGCGGCCATTGGTCAGACTTGATTTATTGCGGAAACTTGAAGGTCATTCCCAGCGTCTGGTGGTTCGTGAGTGGTTGAAGATGCAGGGGTGTCAGCCTCCTTCAAGGGATGCTCTGGAGCAAATTTTCCGGGAAGTTATTGATGCCCGGATTGATGCAGAGCCTCGGATACAAATTTCTGACAATTTTGTTCTAAGCCGTTATCAGGAAATGCTGGTGGTAATGGATGAGAAAACAGAATTGCTGTCATTTTCCCCAATGTTATGGGACTGGCAGAAAGATGCGGTCCTGAATCTGGGGGGGCGATCACTGGTCTGTCATAAAGAGCTTGCTGGAAGTGGCAAAGTCATTTACCTGCCGCAAAAACCACTGTTATTAAAGCGTCGTTGTCATATTTCGAGTGATGCAAAATTTGCTATTTCCGGAAGAAAAGGGCGCAAGACACTGAAGAAATGGTTACAAGAGTATAAAGTGGCTCCCTGGCTGCGCGAATATCTTCCATTTATTTTTGATGGTGATCAGATGGTGGCTGCTCCGGGCCTCTGGGTATGTGAAGGTTATCTTTCAGCCAGTAGTGACGGTTTCTCCTGTCGCTGGCAAACTTATGTTTAATTGAAAATGTCACCTGACAGCCTTCGGAAAACCGAGGGTTAATAATGATAGATTCTCGGGTATTTGGATCGATAACGGTTTTACGTTTACCGCCTGTTTTGGTATCCTGATTTCCCATCTTGAGACTCTCTTTTCACCCCGCTTTATTTTAGATTCACAGCAGGTAAGCATGACGCGTTATATTTTCGTCACTGGCGGTGTTGTTTCCTCGTTAGGCAAAGGCATCGCATCGGCATCTCTCGCCGCCATTCTTGAGGCACGTGGTCTCAAGGTGACGATGCTCAAGTTGGACCCTTATATCAATGTTGATCCGGGTACCATGAGCCCTTTCCAGCATGGAGAGGTTTTCGTTACTGAAGATGGTGCAGAGACAGACCTGGACCTGGGTCACTATGAACGTTTTATTCGTACCACCATGAAGCAGGGTAATAACTTTACCTCTGGCCGGATTTATCAGGATGTTCTGCGTAAAGAACGTCGTGGTGACTACCTTGGTGGTACGGTTCAGGTTATTCCTCACATCACTGACGAGATCAAGCGCCGTGTTGTTAACGGCGCAGGGGATGCTGACATTGCCCTGGTTGAGGTCGGTGGTACTGTTGGTGATATCGAATCCCAGCCATTCCTCGAGGCAATTCGCCAGCTGAAAGTAGAGCTGGGTTCGCAGCGTGCCATGTTGATGCACCTGACCCTGGTGCCTTACATCAAGACCGCTGGCGAGACCAAAACCAAACCAACCCAGCACTCCGTTAAGGAACTGCGTTCTATTGGTTTGCAGCCAGATATACTGGTCTGTCGAAGCGAGCAGTACATCGATGCTTCTGCCCGTCGCAAGATTTCACTGTTCACCAACGTGGAAGAGCGCGCCGTTATTTCTCTGGAAGATGCGGACAGCATTTACAAAATTCCACGTATGCTTCATGAGCAGGGGTTGGATCAGATCATTGTTGATCGCTTCAATCTGGGCTGTCAGGAAGCGGACCTTTCTGAGTGGGATGATGTGGTAGATCGTGAGTTCAATTACTCCGAAGAAATCACCATCGCTATGGTCGGCAAATATATGGAGCTGCTGGATGCTTACAAATCTCTGATTGAGGCGATTAAGCATGCCGGCCTGAAAACCCGTACTAAGGTTAATATTCGTTATATTGATTCTGAAACGATTGAGCAGGATGGCCTTTCCGTTCTGGAAGGGGTGTCTGCTATTCTGGTACCTGGTGGTTTTGGTCACCGTGGTGTTGAAGGCAAGATTGAAACCGTACGCTATGCCCGTGAGAACAAGATTCCTTTCCTGGGAATCTGTCTCGGCATGCAGGTGGCTGTCATTGAATATGCTCGACATGTTGCTGGTCTGGAGGGTGCGAACAGTACTGAATTTGATCGTCAGGTGGCCCACCCAGTTGTTGGTCTGATCACTGAGTGGATCGACGCCGACGGTCTGGTTGAAAAGCGTGACGAGGGCTCTGACCTGGGTGGAACCATGCGTCTGGGTGCTCAGAACTGTAACCTGGTTGCCGGTACTCACTCCCGTGAAGCGTATGGTCAGGATGTCATTACCGAGCGTCACCGTCATCGTTATGAAGTGAATAACCATTACGTTGAGACACTGGAAGACACTGGTCTTGTGATTGCCGGTCGTTCAGAAGACAACAGCCTGGTAGAGATCGTTGAGGTTAAAGATCATCCATGGTTTGTAGCCTGTCAGTTCCACCCGGAATTTACCTCAACACCTCGTGATGGGCACGGTCTGTTTTCTGCCTTTATCAATGCAGCGCAGGCTTTCAAGCACGCTTCCAACTGAAGCCAGTTGATGATGCCTGTTTTTGTAGAGAGCCTGAAGGAACGTTTGTGAAAAGCAAAATTGTTGATGTTAATGGAATTCAGGTCGCTAATGATCTGCCATTTGTTCTGTTTGCCGGGATGAATGTGCTGGAATCAAGAGACCTGGCCATGAAAGTGGCGGAAGAGTACGTAAGGGTTACCGAAAAGCTCGGTATTCCTTATATCTTCAAGGCTTCTTTTGATAAGGCTAACCGTTCGTCAATTGCCTCCTATCGTGGTCCGGGCATTGATGAAGGGCTGAAAATTTTTCAGGAACTGAAAGCAACCTTTGGCTTTCCGGTCATTACCGATGTTCATGAACCTCATCAGTGCCAGTCTGTGGCTGAAGTGGTGGATGTGATTCAGCTGCCTGCGTTTCTGGCTCGCCAGACTGACCTGGTAGAAGCCATGGCAAAAACCGGTGCAGTCATTAACATCAAAAAGCCGCAGTTTCTCAGCCCTGGCCAGATGGGTAATATTACGGACAAATTCCGTGAAGCGGGTAATGATCGCCTGATTCTCTGCGAGCGTGGTGTGAATTTTGGTTATGACAACCTGGTTGTTGATATGCTTGGTTTCCACACTATGAAGCAGGTGAGTGGCGGTGCACCGGTGATCTTCGATGTGACCCACTCACTGCAGTGTCGTGACCCAATGGGTGCTGCTTCTGGCGGCCGTCGTCACCAGGTGGCTGAACTGGCACGGGCCGGTATGGCTGTAGGTCTGGCTGGTTTGTTCCTGGAAGCGCACCCTGATCCGGACAATGCGCGATGTGATGGGCCTTCGGCTTTACGTTTATCCATGCTGGAGCCATTCCTGGCTCAGATCAAAGCACTGGATGAGCTGGTTAAGTCCTTCGAGGCACTGGATACACACTAAGGGTGTTGTTTGGCTCAAAGCCACTTGGTCAAGATCAGGTGGCTTTTTTTATGGCTGGGAACTTTTAAACCTTTAGATAGTGAAAACTTGATCAGAGATGTTGGGAGGTATAAAAAACTGAGAGAGTCAGGCGTCTTTTATTTTTCCCTGTTAAATGGATTTATGAAGCAAGAAATTACCCAGGAAAAGATTAAATATTCACAATTTCACATAAATTTCGTGTGCTTTTGTTGGGTTAATCACTGAACTATCATCCTGTCACATTGTCATAGCAAGTTATCTTTAACTTCAAACTGATAATACGCAATGTATTCTGGATGTATCGCTAACCAGGCAGATAAATATTCTTTTTCCGAAAAAAAACTCACCTCCAAGCATCAGGAATGGCCGCTTATCTGGATCGTTTTTTGGGTATTGATTGCATTTTATGCCAATAAAGCGGAGTCACAAACTGACGACTTAATCCCGATAAACAGTGAAGGTCCTCCTGGCATTGAGGTGCTCAAGGATAGGGAGTCAGCAGAAGCAACGCAGGAGTACTGGCAGGACAGGCTTTCTCTGGCTGAGAAGCGAAAAGACAAAAAAGGTAAGCACTGGCATCTATTAGAGAATGCCATGTTTCCGGCATTGGCTGTTGTTGTGGTTGCTGGTTGGTATTTTGGTGATCAGATCCCGGTCCTGAATCTCGTATCGCCAGAGGATCGGGCTTTTTTCCTGGTCAATGCGGCGACCACGATAGCGACTGTTTATCCATGGGTTCTACGTGATGCCAGAAGGTGGCTGTCCGAGGCTGAAGGAGAGCGTACGCAGTGGTTACCAGGGTATGCCATTTTCTGGGGGATTCAGGCTGGAATATGGTTGGCGATCTCTGGTACACAGGGTAATTCCCTTGTGTGGTCACAATTGTCGGGGTATACCTTTCTTGATCTCCTTTATCAGTCAGGAGATATTGACGATGATGACGATACGTTACTCTTTACCATGTCGTTGGTGTCAGCCGTGGTGGCGGACGTTTTTTATCTTGTAACCTACCCTCAAAACATTGCAACCCATGTGGCTCATGCTCTGGGCCATGTTAATGGTGGGGTGATGTATTATTTGTTGAATCGTATTGGTCGAGCAGCGAAGCCATCGGATAAACCGCGCAAGTCATCAGCAGGGGATCAGGATTACCTTGTTCCCCTGTAATCGTCTGTGGATAAAAGATTAAATGTTAACCAAAATTTCCGGCAATATAGTCGCGGGTCTTCTGATTATCAGCATTGTGGAATATTTTATCGGTAGGTCCGAATTCTATCAACTCACCAAGGTACATAAAGCCCGTGTAATCAGAGATGCGCATGGCCTGCTGCATATTATGGGTGACAATCACGATGGTGTACTTTTCCCGTAGCTCGGTAATCAGTTCTTCGATGGCTGCAGTGGCCAGGGGGTCCAGTGCGGATGTGGGTTCATCCATCAGAATGACTTCGGGCTTTAGAGCAATCGTGCGAGCAATGCAGAGACGCTGTTGCTGTCCGCCAGACAGGCTGCTGGCATCAGCGTCCAGTTTGTCCTTGACCTCTTTCCAAAGGTGAGCACGTTTCAGTGCCTTTTTGGCACGAACCGCCATTTGCGGGGCTGACATACCACCCTGGATCTTCAAGCCAAACGTTATGTTGTCATAGATGGACATGGGGAACGGGGTTGGTTTCTGGAAAACCATGCCGACCTTGGAGCGCAATGTGTTTAAGTCCACATTGCTCTTGAGAATATCCTCGCCGTCTAACAATACTTCACCTTCCGCATGCTGAGTACCGTATAGGTCATAGATACGGTTCATGGTTCGCAGCAGTGTGGATTTACCACAGCCGGATGGGCCTATCAATGCGGTGACCCGGTTGTTGTAAATGGGCATATTGATGTTTTTCAACGCAGGCTCAGCGCCTTTGTTGTAGAAAAAATTCAGGCCATTGACTTCCATACGCGGCATTGGGCTGGAGCTACTCAACTCAGTGATAGACGCACTTTCTACTGGCTGGGTTGTCGGATTTTGCTCGATTGCTAAATTCATGGTCATTTGGCAGCCTTTCTTGCTTTCAGCCAGCGAGGTAACACGGTGGCCAGAATATTGATAATCAGAATAAAGGTGGTGATCAGCAGAGCGCCGGCCCAGGCCAGCTCATTCCATGATTCGTAAGGGCTCATGGCGTACTGGTAAATGGTCACAGGCAGGTTGGCCATGGGCTGGCTCATGTCTGTGGTCATGTAGTTGCTGTTCAGTGCGGTAAATAACAGTGGTGCGGTTTCACCGGTAATACGGGCCATGGCCAGCAGTACGCCGGTGATAATGCCGGGGCCTGCAGCGCGATAGCAGAGTTTGGTAATGACCTGCCAGCGGGGGGCGCCCAAGCCGCTGCCTGCTTCTTTCAATGTGGTTGGCACCAGGCGCAGCATTTCTTCAGTGGTGCTGACAATAATGGGCAGTGCCAGAATGGCCAGAGCGGTTGCACCTGCCCAGCCAGAGAACGAGCCGGTGGTAACCACCACGATTTTATAAACGAACAGACCGATCAGGATTGATGGGGCACTCATCAGCATGCCGTTCAGAAAACGCAGCATCTCCGCTGCTTTTGACGACTGATTGCTCTCGGATAACCAGGTGCCGGCAAGAATACCCAGCGGTGTGGCAATAACAATGCCCAGAGTGGTAAGCATCAAACTGCCTACAATGGCGTTTTTCAGTCCGCCATGACTTCCTGGTCCGGGTGTCAGCTCAGTAAAAATATGCAGTCCCATGCCGGCAATACCCTTGCCAACCAGGCTGTACAGTACGCTGGATAAAACAACCAGGCCAAACAGTGCTGAGAGTATGCAGAAACCGATAAAGGCCTGATTTTTGAGTTTTCGTAATGACATCACCGACTCCTTAACGCTTTCTCAACAGGATGCGCGCTGCACCCATCACCACAAAGGTCAGGATAAAGAGCACCAGTCCCAGACTGATCAAAGACGCAATGTGCAGTTCATTGGTGGCCTCATTGAACTGTTGGGCAATTGTGGAGGAGATTGAGCTGGCTGGCATAAAGAGGGATGTCTCAATACGGTTGGCTCCGCCAATCACAAAAGCGACCGCCATGGTTTCTCCCAGGGCACGGCCAAGACCCAGAATACCGGCACCGACAGCGGCATTTTTGATGGTAGGCAGCAGGACCCGTGTAATGACTTCATAGGGTGTGGCGCCAATGCCGTAGGCTGCTTCACGAACCACATTCGGCACGGTTTTCAGGGCATCGCGGGTCAGGGCGGTGATGATGGGCAGGATCATAAACGACAGAATGATACCGGCAGTCAGCAGGCCGATGCCGATGGGAGGACCATCAAACCAGGGGCCAATCAGGGGGATATTGACCAGATTCTCTAATGCCCAGAACTGGAAACCTTCAGAGAACCAGGGGGCAAAGACAAACAGTCCCCACATACCGTAGATAATACTGGGCACAGCAGCCAGCAGTTCAATGGCCATACCTACGGGCTTGCTGATCCACTCTGGCGCCAGTTCGGCCAGAAAGATGGCAGTGCCAAGGCCAACGGGAATAGCGATAACGATGGCGATCAGTGATGAAACCAGAGTGCCGTAAATAGCGGCTGCGGCACCAAATTCACCACCGACCGGATCCCAGGTATTGCTGAAGATAAAACCAGGGCCAAACTTGGCAAGTGCCTGCCAGCCACCATCGATCAGGGAGAGAATGATGCCGATCAGCACCAGGAAAATTAATACGGCGCTGGCAAAGCTGAGGCGATGGAAAATGGAATCGCCGTTGATTGCGCCAGGTCGTAATGTGAGAGCACTGGTAGTGGAATGCATAACTGTCAGGAGGGCAATGAGTCGTCGAGCTCATTACCCTGAGATCCTTCCTACTTTATTGAATAAACGTCACTGGGTTACTGGATGATGGCCGTGCCTTTATGGGTCAGCTGCTCTTTCCAGGTGTTTTCAACCAGTTCAATAACACTGTCTGGCATGGGGATGAAATCCAGCGCTTCTGCCAGCTCGCCACCGTTTTCATAACTCCAGTCGAAGAACTTGACGATCTCTCTGGCGCGTCCGGCATCGAACTGATCCTTGTGCATCAGGATGAAAGTAGCAGCGGTCATTGGCCAGGAATCAGCGCCAGGTTGGTTATTCAGCAGCAGGCGGAAGCCTGGTGCATTTTTCAGTCAGCGTTCATTGCGGCTGCCTGGAAAGTTTCCATGGTTGGCTGCAGGAATTTGCCTTCAGCACTGGCCAGCTGGGTGTGACTCAGGTTGTTCTGTTTGGCAAAGGCATACTCGACGTAACCAATGGAACCGCGGGTGCGGCGGACAAAGTTGGCCACACCGGCATTACCGTTAGCGCCAATGGTTGTTGCTGCTTTTGGCCAGGTGATGTCGGTGTTGGTGCCGACATCGTTTTTCCAGGTTTCACTGACCTGACTCAGGTAGTCTGTGAAGTTATAGGTGGTTCCTGAACCGTCTGAGCGGTGAACAACATAAATGGATTGTCCTGGAATCTTCAGATCCGGGTTGATGCTGGTGATGCGCTCGTCATTCCACTTTTTAATCTTGCCCATATAGATGTCGGCAACAATGTCACCGGTCAGTTTCAGGGCGCCTGGTTCAATACCCGGAATGTTAACGACCGGAACAATAGCGCCCATCACCATTGGGAACTGGATCATGCCTTCATCATTGAGTCTCTGTTGATCCAGAGGCGCATCGGTGGCTCCAAAATCAACGGTTTTGGCTGTGATCTGGCGAATACCACCACCTGAACCGATGGCCTGGTAGTTTATTTTGACGCCGGTTTCCTGATTGTACTCTTCTGCCCACTTGGCATAGACAGGGTGCGGAAAACTGGCTCCAGCACCGTTGATTGATTTTGCACTGGCTGCTCCGGAAAAAGCAGCGGCAGCTAAAACTGAGGATACGACAACTGACTTTAAGAACGTCATGGTTCTTTTCCCCCGAAAACGCTTTGAGTGTGTTTGTGTTTGATGGGAGCAAGAATAAGGGGGGACTGTTACAGAAATATTGCTCAAATGTTTCAGTTATATGACAGTTTTTTTTAGATTGAGTTGATCTACAGGAAGTTGTACGACATCGATTTGTTTCTACTATTGTAAGGATGCCCTGCTATTTGTGTTTTCATAACAGGAGAACTGATATGGAGAATACGACCGTTGAGCTGGAGGTTGATGCCGATCACTGTTTTGAAATTGGTGAGGTAATTGTACCAGGTGACACTCACCTTGACATGACGATAGAAGGGGATACTGAGCAACAGGCAAACGATCAGATGGCGAAGATGGAAGCATTGGCAAACAGCGTTTCTGATCATTGCCAGATAAAGAAAACGGTAAATCACCGGTCGGGCAGTGTCACCATTGATGCCATGTTTGACTTTGACTGCACCGCTGAGAAGCTGATTTTTGAGCTGTATCTCAGGTAGTAACTTTACTTACATTGTTTTTGTTGTTTGATTATTGTTTGATCATTGTCGCTCGGTTTAAACGATGGTTAACAGGTGATTGACAGTAATTAACAGTAACGATCAAAAATCCACGAAGCTCAAGAATGGCGCGGTTTCCAGCGAAATTGTAAGGCTTTGACACAGGATTTTCCGGTGGTATAGTTGCCCCTCCCGTAACAATGCCGCATCCGTTTTACGGTATTGCTTACCTCTCACTTGAAATTTCCGAATTCTTCACCCGGAGTATCTCATGACCGCTATCAAGGAAATCAAGGCTCGCGAAGTCCTCGATTCTCGTGGTAACCCCACTGTTGAAGCTGACGTCATTCTTGAGTCTGGTGCCTTTGGTACTGCCTGTGCTCCCAGCGGCGCTTCTACTGGTTCCCGCGAAGCTCTGGAACTGCGTGATGGTGACAAGTCCCGCTACCTGGGCAAGGGCGTTCTGAAAGCCGTTGCCAATGTTAACGGTCCTATCCGTGAAGCTCTGCTTGGTTTTGATGCCAACGACCAGCGTGGTCTGGATCATAAGATGATCGATCTGGACGGTACTGACAACAAAGCCAAGCTGGGTGCCAACGCTATCCTGGCGGTATCTCTGGCTGCTGCCAAAGCCGCTGCTGCTGACAAAGGCATGCCTCTGTACGCTCACATTGCTGAGTTGAACGGTACTGCTGGTCAGTTCACCATGCCGGTTCCAATGATGAACATCCTTAACGGTGGTGAGCACGCTGACAACAACGTCGACATCCAGGAGTTCATGATCCAGCCAGTTGGCGCCAAGAATTTCGCTGAAGCGCTGCGCATGGGTGCTGAAGTATTCCACGCTCTGAAGAAAGTGTTGTCTGACAAAGGTCTGAACACTGCGGTTGGTGACGAAGGTGGTTTTGCGCCAAACCTGGCCTCCAACGCTGACGCTCTGGCTGTGATCAAAGACGCTGTTGCTGCTGCCGGATACACTCTGGGTACCGACATCACCCTGGCTATGGACTGTGCGGCTTCTGAGTTCTACGAAGATGGCAAGTACAACCTGAAGGGCGAAGGCAAAGTCTTCACTTCCAACGAGTTCTCTGACTACCTGAAAGGTCTGACCGAAGAGTACCCAATCATCTCTATCGAAGATGGTCTGGACGAATCTGACTGGGACGGCTTCAAGTACCAGACTGAACTGCTGGGCGACAAGATCCAGATCGTGGGTGACGACCTGTTCGTAACCAACACCAAGATCCTGAAAGAAGGTATTGATAAAGGCATCGCTAACTCTATCCTGATCAAGTTCAACCAGATCGGTTCCCTGACCGAAACTCTGGAAGCGATCAAGATGGCGAAAGATGCTGGCTACACTGCGGTTATCTCTCACCGTTCCGGTGAAACTGAAGACGCTACTATCGCTGACCTGGCGGTAGGCACCTGTGCTGGCCAGATCAAGACCGGTTCCCTGTGCCGTTCTGACCGTGTTGCCAAGTACAACCAGCTGATCCGTATTGAAGAGCAGCTGGAAGGCAAAGCGCCTTATCGTGGTATCGCTGAATTCAAGCGTGCCTGATTAGCCGTCAATGCTGGTTGAAAAAGGGAGGCTTATAGCCTCCCTTTTTTATGGGGTGAACATGCTTCGTTTTACTTATTCTTTCTGCAATAGCCCATATTAATGTGAATCAGTTCAAAGAACTGATCATATGTTAAACCATTGGTACTCCTGTTAAACTTCATAATTAGGCTCAATTACTACCAGTTTCATCTTCAGACATCATGATTTTGGTGTTACCCATACTGCTGGATAGTTACGGTTTAAAGCGGAACTGATTATGAAAAAACTGGCAATAGCCCTGTTAACACTGATGCTGGTTTACCTCCAAACCCGACTGTGGATTGGTGAAGGCAGTATGGCCGAGCTGCTGACGCAAAAAGACAATCTTGAACGTTTCAGACTGGAAAATGAACGTTTGTACCAGCGTAACCGCCTGCTGGCTAAAGAAGTTGTGGAGTTGCAGCAGGGGATGGAAACAGTTGAGGAGAGAGCGCGGCAGGAGCTGGGCATGATTCGGCGTGATGAAACGTTCTTTCTAACTTACGATTAAACGGTACCGTTTTACCTATATTGATTTAGAGTCTGTTTTTTTCTCAGGCTCCTGGATGTTCAAAATAAGGGTGTCATAGTGAGTAGCGTAGAAGCCATGAACAAGGTTCGTTACTGGGCGGTCGTGCCTGCTGCAGGTGTTGGTCGCCGAATGAATGTCGACATTCCCAAACAGTATCTGGAAATCAAAGGTAAGCCTTTGATGGTTCATACTCTGGAGCGACTGCTGGATTTTCCCAGGCTGGAAAAGATAGTGGTGGTTCTTGATCATGAAGATGAGTACCACCAATCAATTGAACTACTCAGAAACCCAAGAATTATGCTTGCCCAAGGGGGGGATGAGCGTTATCACTCGGTGCTGAATGGCTTGAAAGTATTGCTCGATATCGGCTCTCCAGATGACTGGGTTCTGGTTCATGACGTTGCCCGGCCCTGTATTCGCCGTTCAGACATGGACTGGCTGGTTAATCAGCTGCACGATCATCCTGTTGGCGGTCTTCTGGGTAGCCCTGTGACGGATACTATCAAAAGAGCCGGAGGCGATGATGTGGTTTCCGAAACGGTAGACCGTCAGGGGCTCTGGCATGCAATGACACCACAGATGTTTCGTCTGGGAATGCTTCATGATGCAATGGCAAAAGCAATAGCGGATAAGATGCCAGTGACTGACGAGGCAAGCGCTATCGAATACTCCGGAAAGCGGCCGGTGATGGTGGAAGGTCATGCCGATAATATCAAGGTGACCCGTGGAACTGACCTTGCTCTGGCTTCTCTATATATTGAACAGCAGTCGAAACTTATTGAGGTCTCTTGATGCGCATTGGTCACGGTTTTGATGTTCACCGCTTTGGTGAAGGGGATTATATTGTTCTGGGAGGGGTGAAAATTCCTCACTCCCATGGTTTGGTCGCCCATTCTGATGGTGATGTACTGCTTCATGCACTTTGTGATGCTCTGCTGGGTGCTGCAGGCCTTGGAGATATTGGCAAGCATTTTCCTGATACCGATGAGCGTTACGGAGGCATTGATAGTCGTAAGTTACTGCGTCATGTGATGGCTCTGCTTGATGAGCATGGTCTGGTTTCAGTTAATATGGACAGTACCATTATTGCCCAATCTCCCAAGATGGCACCTCACATTGATCAGATGCGGCTGAATATCAGTGAAGATATGGGTATTGATCCATCTCTGGTGAACGTGAAAGCGACCACTACCGAAAAACTGGGCTATACCGGGAGAAAAGAAGGCATTGCTGTGCACGCAGTCGTTCTGTTGAAAGACCTGATGGCATGATTCAGAGCATGGAGCCCTCTGGACAGGAGGCTCACTATTCATCGTTATTTTCCGCTATGACCTTTCAATAACTGCGTTAAACGCGATATTGTTTATTATTAATTTTATTTGTTGAGTGCGCATCATGGATGCAGATGTACCGATGCCTGCCGATTACTCCATTGATTGGCATTATGCCCTTGGTGGTCCTCTGGGCAGTTGTCTTTTAAAGTCCTGTCATGAAGATTTTATTGTTGATGAGTTGCTGCCTTTTGAGCCGGAAGGTGAAGGCGAACACCTTTTTCTGCTGATTGAAAAAAAGGGTGAGAATACGGACTGGGTTGCAGGACTTCTGGCGAGACATGCAGGAGTTAGAAGGCAGTTGGTTAGTTATGCTGGGCGAAAAGACCGTCATGGTGTTACACGTCAATGGTTTTGTGTTTCTCTGCCAGGTATGGCTGATCCTGACTGGAATGGACTGGAGAGCGATTCCATTCGGATTATTCGTCAGAAACGACATCGGAAAAAGTTGAAAACCGGAGCACTGAAAGCCAATGATTTTTGTATCACCCTTCGGAATATTGATGTCGAACCCGCCCTGGTAGAAGCCCGATTGGAAACGATTTCAAAGGAAGGTGTGCCTAACTATTTTGGTGAACAGCGCTTTGGTCATCAGGGTAGAAATGTTGAAAAGGCGGTTGCCATGCTGGCTGGAAAATTCCGTGTCCAGCGTAATAAACGATCGGTTTACCTTTCAGCGGCACGATCCTGGCTCTTTAATCGAGTACTGTCTGATAAGGTTCAACAGGGGGTATGGAATCAATATGTCCCCGGTGATGTTCTGGGTTTTCCCGATAGTAAAAGTCTGATTTTTGATACCCCTGATGCAGATATCATGGCGCGTCTTGACAGAGGGGAGTTGAGCCCGACCTCTCCGCAGTGGGGAAGAGGGTTGCCCAAAGTGTCTGATCAGATGCTATCTCTGGAAAAAACAATAGTCGATGAATTTTCTCAACTCTGTGATGGCCTAGAAAGAGCTGGCCTTCTGCAGGAACGTAGAATAAATCGACTGATCCCTGAGCAGATGACGTGGTCCTGGGAAAATAGCTGGGAAGAGCGATCACTTGTATTAGGGTTCAGGCTACCAAAAGGTTGCTTTGCGACTTCTGTGCTTAGGGAGTTGCTGTCTTGCCATGAAGAGCGTCATGAAGGGCTCGAAGAAAGCGCGTAATGTTGATCATGGGATGAACATAAAGTAGCACTTCGAATATTCAGAATTAGGGAGTTTATGGACGATGACCATATTGCTATCCAATGATGATGGTGTCACTGCCAAAGGGTTGGCTCTTTCTTTCGAAATACTGAAGTCGCATGGTCAATGTTGGGTTGTGGCTCCGGATAACGATTGTTCAGGCCGAGGGCACTCTCTGACGCTGAGCCGTCCGCTGCGTATGAAGGAGCATGATAATGGCTTTTTCAGCGTAGACGGTACCCCTGCTGATTGTGTCAATCTTGCTGCCAGTGGATTATTTGGCGGGCTTCCTGAGCGCGTTGTTTCGGGTATTAACAGTTGCGCGAACCTGGGGGATGATGTTCTCTATTCCGGAACGGTCGCAGCGGCCATGGAAGGGCGAATGCTGGCAAAAACAGCGATTGCGATTTCTTCCTGTGGCAGGGAAGATCACAACCTTGAAATCAGTGCCAGAGTCCTTAACGATTTAATGTTGCGTCTGGATAACCTGAACCTGCCTGCAGGTACCATTCTTAATGTTAATGTGCCTGACTGTGATTATGATGACATCAGGGGAATGAAAGTTACTCGCCTGGGACATCGTGCCGGGTCCAAGCCTCCAGTTAAAATGACTGACCCCCGAGGAAATACAGTCTGGTGGATTGGTGGTGTTGGTAAACCACTGGTAGCTGAAGAGGGGACTGATTTTCATGCGGTATCATCCGGTTATGTTTCCATTACCCCGCTGCAGTACGATAAAACGGGCCATGCAACATTATCACTGGTGGAGGATTGGCTTGGAGCCTGTGTATGAGGGATTTTGAAATCGATGGTATCGGCATGACATCGCGCCGAACCCGAGAGCGTATGATCCAGCGTCTGGTGGATCAGGGTATCCATTCGACAAAAGTACTGGACGCTGTTCGTACCATTCCCCGACATATTTTTCTCGATGAAGCTCTGGCTCACAGGGCCTATGAGGATACTGCGCTGCCTATTGGTCATAATCAAACACTTTCCCAGCCGTATATTGTTGCCAGAATGACCGAAGTACTTCTGGCACTGGGGGAACTGAGTAAAGTGCTTGAGATCGGTACCGGCTCTGGCTATCAGACTGCAGTGCTTGCTTCCCTGGTAGGGAAAGTGTATTCCGTCGAGCGTATCAGGCCACTACAGGAAAAGGCAAGGCAGAGGCTTTCCAGGCTGTCATTAAACAATGTGAGATTACGCCATACCGACGGTGTTATGGGGTGGCCCGAAGAAAGCCCATTTGATGGAATTATTGTGACTGCAGCCCCTGGTGATGTTCCCCAGGAGCTATTGAATCAATTATCTCCTGAAGGGGGGCGGCTGGTGATTCCTCTGGGCGGCAGTGAAGTACAAAACCTGGTGCTGATTACCCGGAAGGGAGATGAATACCAGCGGAAGGTGCTTGAAGCGGTGCGTTTTGTACCATTGCTGACTGGTGTTATACGATAGTACGTATAAGCGTTGTATCTTTGCAACACGCTTTGGTTCCCTGCTCTCTATGGGAACTAGTCTGTTGACTGTATGGTTTTAGTGCTTTCCTGCACTCATAGTTTTGAAAAGACATTCTCTTTTTTGTAGAAGTGCTTTAATCCAGTTTGTCAGTCTGGGATGGCTGGCTTTCGGGAGTTATACCAATCAAATGCTCGATTGGTATAACTCCTGTTTTAATTAATCTCTGTTCGAAAGGTCAGAACATGTCGAAATTTTCTCCCTATTTTGCGCTTGTTGCCAAAGGAATGGCTATGGGGGCGGCTGATGTGGTACCGGGTGTATCCGGTGGTACCATTGCATTTATTACCGGTATTTATGATCGGTTGCTAAATGCATTGAAAAGTATAAATCCTTCGTTGTTCAAAGTGCTTGGTCAGCAAGGCGTTGGTGAAGCCTGGCGGAAAATAGATGGAACCTTTCTGGTGTGTATTTTTGGCGGGGTGTTGACCAGTATTTTGTCATTTGCCCATGCGATTACCTACTTTCTGGCAAACTATCCGGAAATGCTCTGGGCATTCTTTTTTGGTCTGATTCTGGTGTCCGGCCTGCATATGATTCGTCAGGTGCATCAATGGAATATTCCGGCAATGGTTTCGTTGCTGGTGGGTGTTGTGATTGCCTATGCAGTGGGTATATTGACGCCAACCAGTCTTGAACCAGAACCGGTAACACTTTTTTTTGCCGGTGCAATTGCTATTTGTGCGATGATTTTGCCAGGTATTTCGGGTAGCTTTATTCTACTGATGATGGGGCTCTACGGTCCGGTCATTGATGCCGTCAAAAGTTTGAATTTCAGTGTGCTGATCATTTTTGGTCTGGGTTGTATTGGCGGCTTACTGAGTTTTTCGCATGTCTTGTCCTGGCTGCTGAAAAAGCACCGGGATCTGGCTATTTCGCTTCTGACCGGCTTGATGCTTGGGGCATTGGGTAAAGTCTGGCCCTGGAAAGAAACACTGGAAAGCCGAGTCAATAGC
Organism: uncultured Endozoicomonas sp.; assembly: GCA_900299555.1. Lineage (GTDB taxonomy): Bacteria > Pseudomonadota > Gammaproteobacteria > Pseudomonadales > Endozoicomonadaceae > Endozoicomonas. Next base: position 6,094 of record OODV01000232.1, on the reverse strand, counting down.
TCTGGAGAGCTGGTTCCTCTGATTCAGGCCAATGTTTCTCCAATGAACTATGAGATGATTACCGGGGAGCCTTCTTATCTGGTTGAATCAATTGGGCTGATGATTTTTGCCATTGCTTTGGTCGCGATGATTGAGTGGCTGGGTAGTAAAAAGCACTGATTTTACGCGCAAAATCAGGTGTAATAACTAATTTAGGTATAATATTTTCAATCAATAATTTTTATTTATATTCTTTTTTCGAATATTGTATTTTGGTGGTCATTAGGGCTTGCGGAGTTGATAAAGTGTTGGATTTCATGAAAATCGCTCAAATTAATATGAGTGATTGCTCAAAAAAAATGCTTTTTCTGATGACCTGCATGCTGATAGCCAGCTGTAGTCATGACCCGGCCCGTGTAGCGGTAACTGATCTGAGGTCTCCACCAAGAGTGACTTCAGGTCAGCATATTGTGCAAAAAGGTGAAACTCTTTACTCAATAGCCTGGCTCTATAGCAGGGATTTCAGAGAGTTGTCAGATAACAATAATATTCGTCATCCTTATACAATTTATCCTGGTCAGAAAATCAGTTTATCCGTTCGTCGGCCAATTGTTGTCAGCTCGTCAAAGGCTGTAGTGACAACGCCCAAGAAAGGATCTCCGAAAAATAATAAGCCGGTCAAAAAGTATACAGCTAATAGTTCGGCGAAAAAAACGTCTACTTTCTCAGGAAGTGGCTGGAAATGGCCTGCCAATGGCAAAATTATTTCCTCCTATTCACTCAAAATGCCTGTTAACAAGGGGATTGATATTGGTGGCAAATTAGGAGAGCCTGTAAAGGCAGCAGCCAATGGTGAGGTGGTGTACGCAGGGAGCGACCTGTCTGGCTATGGCAGGCTGATCATTTTGAAACATAATAGTAGCTATCTGAGCGCTTATGCGCACAACAAGGATCTATTCGTGAATGAGGGAGACTCAGTTAAAGCGGGCCAGAAGATAGCCGAAATAGGTTCTACAGGAACGACTGAGCCTAAGCTGCACTTCGAAATTCGGCGTGATGGTAAACCGGTCGACCCGATGGGGTACCTGCCAGGGCGCCGATGACGAAAGTCAGTGGCTGTTGTAGTAGAGGGATCTCACGGGTGTTGAAGCAACCTGGAGTTGCTCAACATAGAGTGGGACTTTCCGGATAGGACTAACTCTTATGGCATCGAAGAGGGATGACGCAGAGCTAAGCAGTTATGCTGACGATGTAATCCAAGGACAGGATGAATTGAGCCCGGATGGTAATGCCGGTGATCTCAGTGAAGCGATTTATGAAAATGATCCAGATATCGAGCGGTCGCAGCCTACTGCTGTGTCATCGGTCAATGCAACGGGTCGTCGCAAAGAAGATGATGGCTTCTACAAGTCCATTGATGCAACTCAATTGTATCTCAATGAAATAGGCTTTTCTCCCCTTCTTACGCCTGAGGAGGAAGTTCACTATGCACGGCTCGCCCGAAAAGGGGTGGAAGCAGGCCGGCGGCGCATGATTGAAAGTAATCTGCGTTTAGTAGTGAAAATTTCTAGGCGATATGTCAATCGTGGTCTGACACTTCTGGACTTGATTGAAGAAGGCAACCTTGGTTTGATTCGAGCAGTTGAGAAATTTGACCCTGAAAGAGGGTTTCGTTTTTCAACTTATGCTACCTGGTGGATACGACAGACTATTGAACGGGCGATCATGAATCAGACTCGAACGATCCGTCTGCCTATCCACGTAGTTAAGGAGCTGAATGTCTACCTCAGAGCGGCCAGGGAATTAACTCAGAAGCTGGATCATGATCCCAGCCCGGAGGAAATCGCCCAGCTGCTGGACAAGCCGGTCGCTGATGTTAAGCGAATGCTTGGTCTCAATGAACGAGTGACTTCCGTTGACACTCCCTTAGGGCCTGACTCTGATAAGTCGATTCTGGATACGATCTCAGATGAGAAAGGGGCCGATCCAGCAGAGCTGTTACAGGATCTTGATTTGAATGACAGCCTTGACCGATGGTTGGGCGAGTTGTCTGAAAAGCAGAGAGAGGTCGTTGCACGGCGCTTTGGTCTTAGAGGCTATGAAACCAGCACTCTGGAGGAAGTAGGTAAAGAAATTGGTCTGACCCGGGAGCGTGTGAGGCAAATTCAGGTTGAAGCTCTGAAAAGACTTCGTTCCATTCTTGAAAAACAGGGGTTATCTGGAGAGTCGTTATTTAATTGACTCTTGGGTAGGATGTCCGGGATACATACATCTCTTGGTAAAAATCCCGGAAACCGTTCCTCGGTAACTGTTCTTGCGTTACCCTACCTTCTGCATCCATGCAGACGTAGGGATACATTACATCCCTGTGAATAAAAAAGGCCGTGAGCTAAAAGCTCATGGCCTTTTTGTTGGTAATATATTTAAACTCAGCGTTCCAGCTGGTCAAGCTTGCCTTTCACACCGTCCCACTCTGTAGCATCGGGGAGAGGATCTTTCTTCTCGGTAATGTTTTCCCACACATCAGCAAGAACAGCATTCAGTTCAATAAACTCCTGCTGATCTTCGGGAACCTCATCTTCGGAAAAAATAGCGTTTGCCGGACACTCTGGCTCACAAAGAGCACAGTCAATACATTCATCCGGGTGAATTACCAGGAAGTTTGGTCCTTCATAGAAGCAGTCCACAGGACAGACTTCCACGCAATCGGTGTATTTGCACTTGATGCAGTTTTCACCCACTACGAAAGTCATGGTGGTTAAACTCCATTTGATCTGAATAAGAAAAAGTACTGCCCGGTTTTGCTTTTATGTCCGTGAGATCTGTCTATAGGAACAGCCCCTCTCTCGGAAGCATTTCATAATGAGACCTGAAACATTACGATGGCAATACAAAAAGTCCGCGCAAGTTTAACAGAGTTGTAAACCCACTGGATAGCCGGGATTACCATAACCTTATACCCTGAGTGGTTAGTATATGGCTCAGGGTATAATAAAATAGCATTACCGACTCAAGTCCTTGAGAGTATAAAGCAGATCCAGAGCCTGACGAGGCGTCAGGTTATCCAGATTAGTCTTATCCAGAACCTCAATGGCTGGATGGGGCTCAGGGCTGGAAAACAGATCAGCCTGAGGTGTGACAGCTGCCTGTCTCGATGTTCTGGCAGCAGGCCTGGTCATCGGTTGTGGCGTTGCTTCATGTTGTTCCAGCAGTGACAGCTTTTGTCGGGCCTGATTGATCACATGTCGTGGTACACCCGCCAGCTGTGCCACCTGTAGACCGTAACTCTGGTTGGCAGGACCTTCCTGAACGGCATGAAGAAAGACTATGCGATCATCATGCTCTGTTGCATTCAGATGAACGTTTACGACGGTATTGCATTCTTCGGGCAGCTGGGTCAGCTCAAAATAGTGCGTGGCAAACAGGGTGAATGCACGTACTGAGTCCGCCAGGTATTGAGCGCAGGCCCAGGCCAGTGAAAGTCCGTCAAATGTGCTCGTACCGCGGCCAATTTCATCCATTAGCACCAGGCTCTGCTCGGTAGCATTATGAAGAATGTTGGCTGTCTCGGTCATCTCCACCATAAAGGTTGAGCGCCCACCTGCCAGATCATCGGAAGAACCGATGCGGGTGAAAATCCGGTCTACCAGGCCAATTCTTGCCTGAGAAGCTGGGACAAAGCTACCAATATGAGCCAGTAGCACAATTAACGCCGTCTGTCGCATATAGGTCGATTTACCACCCATATTGGGCCCGGTGATAATCAACATGCGGCGCTGATCATTGAAGGTCACATTGTTTGCTACAAACGGCTCATCGAGCACCTGCTCGACCACGGGATGACGACCTTCGGTAATCTCAATGCCGGGGCTTTGCAGAATTTCAGGGCGGCAGAAGTTCAGAGTTTCAGCCCGTTCAGCCAGGTTACTGAGTACATCCAACTCAGACAACGCCATGGCGCACTCCTGAAGCGGCCCTAATTGTTCAACCAGCTTGTCCAGCAGTTCATCGTATAGTGCTTTTTCACGTGCCAGTGCACGGCTTTTGCTGGACAGGGCCTTATCTTCAAACTCTTTTAGCTCCGGAGTAATAAAGCGCTCGGTATTTTTCAGTGTCTGGCGGCGGATATAGTCAACGGGAGCGTCTTCTGACTCGCGCCGACTTAACTCAATGTAGTAGCCATGTACGCGGTTATAACCCACCTTCAAACTGGAAAGGCCGGTTCTTTCCCGTTCACGTAATTCCATTTGAACCAGATAGTCCCCGGCATTTTCGCTGATGGAACGGAGCTCATCCAGCTCAGTATCATAACCTTCACCGATGACGCCACCATCACGGATGATCACTGGCGGATTCTCAATAACAGCACTGGTCAGCAGTTCAGACAGTTCCGGGTGTTCACTGATGCTGGTTGCCAGCTGATGTACAGTCTGGCTATCGATGGTGGCGAGCTGGAGTTGCAGTTCTGGCAGCTGGTGCAGGGCATCTCTCAGTCGTGCCAGATCTCTTGGTCGGGCGGACTTCAGGGCAATGCGGGCAAGTATGCGTTCAATGTCGCCAATATTTTTAAGAATGGGGTAGAGGGATTCAAAGTGAAATCCCTCCTTTAACGCGGTGATGGCAGTCTGTCGTGCCTGAAGTTTATCAATGTTACGGAGTGGGCGGTTGATCCAACGACCCATTAACCGGCTGCCCATGGCAGTAGCTGTACGATCCAGTACCGCAGCTACTGTATGCTCCGTGCCACCATTCATATTGGTGGCTAGCTCCAGATTTTTCCGGCTGGCTGCATCCAGAACTACACTCTCTTCCCGGTTTTCTTGAGCTAGGGACCGAATATGGGGCAGAGCAGTGCGTTGGGTTTCCCGTGCATACTGCAGAAGGCAGCCAGCAGCCTCAATGGCCAACGTCAAATGGCTGCAGCCAAAACCGTCAAGGCCCTGGGTCTGAAACTGTCGGGTCAGTTGCTCAACAGCACTTTCATGATCAAAATCCCATGGAGGGCGCTTGCTGGAGCCAGGTCTGCGCAGTAACACCTCCGGCCAGCTGCGGTCATCATTCAGTAACGCTTCTGCCGGACTCAGGCGTTCAACTTCAGAAAGCAGTGCCTCTTCACCGGTCACTTCTAGCACATTGAAGCGGCCACTGCTGATATCCAGAAAAGCCAGACCATACTGGTTTTCACGCTGGTTTACCGCCATCAGAAGATTATCCTGACGCTCATCCAGTAACGCTTCGTCACTCACCGTGCCCGGTGTAAGAACTCTGACCACTTTGCGCTCCACCGGTCCTTTGCTGGTGGCGGGATCGCCAATCTGTTCGGCAATAGCAACGGATTGACGCAGGCGAATCAGCTTGGCCAGATAACCTTCTGCTGCATGGTAGGGAATACCTGCCATGGGAATCGGTTCACCACCGGACTGCCCTCGTTTGGTCAGTGTGATATCCAGAAGCTGTGAGGCCTTTTTGGCATCGTCATAAAACAGTTCATAGAAATCACCCATGCGGTAAAACACCAGGTGATCCCTGTGCTGCTGTTTGATGCGCAGATATTGCTGCATCATCGGCGTATGTTGTGATAGCTCTGTATTATTCATTAAATTCAATGAGTTGCTTAAATTCTGTAAAATCATGGGGCAGAAATGGGGCTTTTTTCATCGGCTACATGCCCCTTGCTTTCAAGTGCTGACCAAATCCGAGCTACTTCATTCTGGCTCTCTGCAATAATCCATCGGCCGTAAGTTTTCACAAGCATGGAGTGATCCGTGTGCCCCATCTGATCCGCAATAATAGCAATGTTAACATGAGCGGTAAGTTGCCAGCAGGCAAAAGTATGGCGGGTTTGATAAATTCTGCGATAGGTTACGTTGCATCTATTAAGAATATTCTGCCACTGGCTGCTTAGCGAGCCTTCAGAGTACAAGACAGAATCAATGGCGTGATAATTATTGTGTTGTAGTGCAGTCGCTGGCCTGAATACTGGACGCACGCTCTGTAATTCCCTGGACTTCTTATCCAGCAGGATCTTAAGGAACCTCTGAAAAACGCTCACTAATCCAGTAAAATCCTGATGACTGGATCAGGGGGCAAAATGGATCAACTCAACTTTCTCAGA
>OODV01000222.1 GCA_900299555.1 uncultured Endozoicomonas sp. | reverse complement strand
CTGATTGGACACCCTCTAGAATCCAGCTTTAAGAAGTGCGTAGCGGGAATCGCTGGGTTTTCCTGTGACCAGAGAAACAGAGACTCAGGAATCATAAAATCTTCTGGATTGTCTAACATTCCAGATTCATATTCTCTGCACCAGAGATTACTGTCACTGCTGACATCCCCCTGGCGCTGATCCTGCATACAGGAAATGGACAGTTGTGAGGCCTTTTCCGAGCGGGTAATCGCACTGTATTCGTAGGGGGAGCCATAAAAACCACGGTAACCAGTATGCTTTATAGCACCATTAAGACGGCGCAAACTGTTTTGTGACTGGTTTGCTGTATGAACAATAGCACCACAACCCAGTTTAGCTGCAGTCTCGACAGCTATGCGGGCTATAACTGGGCGTGACAGAGAGGAACTGACCGGGTACATATTCATATACATTGCCTGAGCCTGAATGGCTGGAATGACTGCACTTTCAATAAACTGTTAAGTGGCATTTTCAATAATCAGGTCGGCCCCATAGTGCTCGGTTATCGATTGAAGTCTTGCTCTGTCAATACCGTCACCAAGATCAATAGCCAGTGCCGTCACCTTGATATTCATGGTGCTCAGGACTTTCAAAATATAGGTGCTGTCAAGGCCGCCGCTGAAGAGTGTGAGAACATGGTCTGTCTGGTCAACAACAAACGACAAATCCTGAATACTTCTGGTTTTTCTCATGCCATTACTCCTGATGTACTTTATTTGCAGTATCCGGTTGCAAATTTTTATGCTTATGCTAGCTAATGCTTTCCATGTTTATAATGACCTCTAAAAGAACATGATTTTTGACGTATGGACACAAATAAACTGATATCGCTCATGCCAGATCTGGCTGTTTTTGTCACAGTCGTTGACTGTGGCAGTTTCACTGCTGCTGGAAAGAAGCTTGGAGTCACGCCTTCAGCAGTGAGCCGACAAATCTCGAGGCTGGAATCAGCCCTTTCAATAAAATTGCTGGAAAGAACGACGCGACAGGTCAGGATCAGTGAATCCGGTAAGGCAACGTATGACTACTGTCGTGTTATGCTGGACTCAGCCAGAGAGGCAGTTCATGCCTCCAGTTACGATGAATCCGATCCTGCAGGTTATCTCCGAATAGCGGTGCCAAAAGCATTTGGAAAACAGGTTCTCGAACCCCTGATTTTTCCTTTCCTGGCCCAGTACCCCAATATTCGCCTCAAGCTGAAGATAACGGATTATTATGTGGATCCGATTAAGGATGAAGTGGATGCGATCTTCCGCATTACCGATAGCCCGACAGAAGGGCTGGTTTCACGTTCTCTGGGGCAGGTAGAGCTGCAGCTCTGCGCAACCCCAGAGTATTTGCGCCAATTTGGAACGCCTGAGCATCCCAAAGATCTGGTCAGACATAACTGCCTCTACCTGGGGGAGAAGACTGATGATAACCAGTGGGAGTTTGTTTACGGGGATCAGAAAGTCCGGGTTGCTGTGGATGGTCAGTATGCGGTGAATCACACCGAAATGCGGTTGAATGGTATTCTGCAGGGGCTTGGGATTGGGATTTTGCCAAGCTTTACGGCTGAACCTGCGTTGCGGGACGGAAAAATTGTGCAAGTGCTTGCAGACTGGAAAGTGATGGGGAATTATCAGGGCAAGATTAATATTCAGTACCCCAGATCAAGGTATATGCCGGCTCAGCTTCGCTGTTTCATTGATTACCTGGTAAATGAGATGACATAGACGCTAAATCTGATAATTTACCAAGGCAAGCTTATCTCAAGGCCCCAAGGACGGGGCTCGTTATTTTTTAAACAAAAACATCAGGTGTAACAACCATGAGTACCGATAGAGTCAGTGCACTGATACTGGGCATATCTGTTTTTCTGGGGCTTTTCTGTCTGGGGTATCTGATGGCGAATGCTGCCATTGATTACAAGCAGTATGAGTGAAGTGTCACGGTAAAGGGGTTATCTGAGCGGGAGTATCAGGCGGATATTGTCATCTGGCCCATTCAGTACTCAGCTGCAGACAATGACCTGAAGTCTCTCTATGCTTCGATTGATAACAATAACGGCAGGATTAAGGCTTTTCTGGAGAAAAGTGGAATCGCTTCTGATGAAATCAGTTTGATGTCACCTGATATTACGGATAAGTCAGCTAACCAGTATGGCAACAGCAGTCGTCCCGAGTTCCGCTACACGGCACTGCAAACGATTACGGTCTACTCGCAAAATATTGTGGCAGTGCGCTCAGTAATGAGCAGGCTCTCTGAACTGGGCAAAGAAGGGATTGTGTTTACGGGTGGCAATTACGGTTCGCAGCCTGAGTATCTCTTCACTCGGTTGAATGATGTGAAGCCCGAAATGATTGAAGAGGCGACCCGAAAAGCCAGGGAGGTAGCAGAGAAGTTTGCTACTGATTCAGAAAGTAAGCTTGGCAAAATCAAAAGAGCTTCCCAGGGGCAGTTTTCTATCAGCACCCGTGACCGTAACAACCCCCATATCAAGAAAGTCAGGGTTGTTTCTACCGTCGAGTACTATCTGTCTGATTAAATAGGTATTTTTTATTCTGTAGCTCATGGTTGGAAGGTGAAAATGGTATTAGTTAACATTTAAACAGTCGTTAACCGCGACCACTTAATATGCTATTTTATGCCACCTATATGAGGCAGTAAGGATTCGATGCATCTTGAACTACAGAGTTCTATCGAGTCCGAAGGAGCAAATGTGACAGGTTCCAATGAGTCCTGCGAAGGACTGGTGTCGATTCGAGACTTTGTACGCTGGGGAGCGACCCGCTTTAACGAAGCGGGTCTGTTCTTTGGCCATGGCAGTGATAATGCCCTGGATGAATCCCTTCATCTGGTCTTCCAGGTATTGCAGTTGCCCTGGGATCTTCCCGACAGCTATCTTGACAGTCGTTTAACGCATCGTGAGCGTGACAAACTTGCCAATCTGATTGAAGAGCGGGCAGTCAGTCGTAAACCTCTGGCCTACCTTGTCAATCAGGCGTGGTTCTGCGAGATGCCTTTTTATGTTGATGAACGGGTTCTGGTTCCCCGCTCTCCCATTGCTGAACTCATTCTTCAGCAGTTCCAGCCATGGCTGGGGGATGTGGAGGTCAGTCGTGTACTCGACCTGTGTTCTGGCTCCGGTTGTATTGGTATTGCAACATCTCATGCTTTTCCTGAGTCCCAGGTAGATTTACTGGATATTTCAGAGGATGCCTTGGAAGTTGCCAATATTAATATTGATCGCCATGAACTATGGGGAAGAGTTCAGGCAATAAAATCAGATTTGTTTGAGTTTTTCGATGCTTTGCCCGAACGACCCAGGTATCAACTGATTTTGAGCAATCCACCTTATGTGGATGCTGAAGATATGTCCGATATGCCAGAGGAGTTCACCCATGAGCCAGAGCTTGGATTGGCTGCCGGTGATGATGGGCTTGATTTTGCCCGCTCCATTCTGGCTCAGGCCGGCGATTTCCTGGATGAGCAGGGGTTGCTGGTATTGGAAGTAGGTAACAGTCAATGGGCATTGCAGGATGAGTACCCAGAAGTACCTTTTGTCTGGCCGGACTTTGAAAAAGGTGGCCATGGCGTTCTGGTTCTGTCCGCTGAGGATTGTAGAAAGTATCAGTCGTTGTTTAAGAACCGGTTAAAAGCCCTTTAAGGGGGCTTTAACCCTTTTTTAGAATTTTCTGAAAATAAGAATGAGATCGCTTAAGTATGGCAGGAAATAGTATAGGACAGCTGTTCAGGGTCACTACCTTTGGTGAGTCCCATGGTCTGGCTCTGGGCTGTATTGTCGATGGTTGCCCGCCCGGGATACCGTTGGCTGAAGCTGATCTTCAGGGTGACCTGGATCGGCGAAAACCTGGTACTTCCAAGTTTACTACCCAGCGTCGTGAACCGGATCAGGTAAAAATTCTCTCGGGTGTTTTTGAAGGTATAACTACCGGAGCTCCCATTGGTCTGTTGATCGAAAATCAGGATCAGCGTTCCAAAGATTATTCCAATATTAAAGACCTGTTCAGGCCCGGGCATGCTGATTACACCTATACCCATAAGTACGGTCTTCGAGACTACCGCGGCGGTGGGCGATCTTCAGCCAGAGAAACAGCCATGCGCGTTGCCGCAGGGGCTATTGCCCGTAAGTATCTGCAATCTCAGGGCATTGAAATTATTGGCTGGTTATCCCAGATAGGTGACATCAGTACTGAGCAGTTTGACCAGAAGGAAATCAGAAATAATCCGTTCTTCTCACCGGATGCTGGTAAGGTGCCAGAGATGGAAGCGCTGATTACCCATCTTCGTTCAGAAGGTAACTCTGTTGGTGCCAGAGTCTCTGTGATGGCAACCGGTGTGCCTCCAGGACTGGGAGAGCCGGTTTTTGATCGTCTTGATGCGGATCTGGCCCACTCATTAATGAGTATTAATGCCGTGAAAGGGGTTGAAATTGGTGATGGTTTTGCCAGTGTCAGCCAGAATGGAACGGATCATCGTGATGAAATGACGCCAGATGGCTTTCTTTCAAATCATAGTGGTGGGACGTTAGGTGGTATCAGTTCAGGTCAGGATGTTATTGCTCATATTGCCCTGAAACCAACCTCAAGCATTACCACACCAGGCAAGTCTATTAACATGCAAGGCGAGCCGGTTGAAGTGGTCACGAAAGGGCGTCATGATCCTTGCGTCGGGATTCGGGCGGTTCCCATTGCCGAAGCGATGATGGCGATTACTCTGATGGATCATTTTATGAGGCATCGGGCACAGAATGCAGATGTCATCAGTCATGCTCCCGTCATTTAATACAGTTAAAAGAAAGGCTTCCATAAGGAAGCCTTTTTTATTTTCTGCTCATAAGTGTTTACTTGCCAAACCTATCGATATTTTCAGCATCCCACGCGTAGTTGATCCAGTAATCTTCGATCTCTTCACCCACAAAGAAGTGCTTAAGCTGTTCTGGTAACTGACCCTTCTTCTCTTTCTTTTTGTTGTGTACTACAAAAGCAGAAAATTCGGCACCGGGATGGCTTTCGAACAAGTGCTGAAGCGTAAACTCCAACGTTGTTCTTTCATCGTCTACTTCATCAATAACCAGTACTTTTTTACCAGTCAGGTCAATATCTGTTTCCAGCCATTGCAGTTTGATAGGCTGGCTGGAAGGTGCCGTTCCAGTCTCATCACTGTAACGGGAAAGGGAGACGATCAGAATCGGACGGTTGATGTAGGTACGCATGATGCGTGCAGGTATCAGGCCTCCACCACCAATGGCCAGTAGGAAATCGGGCTCAAAACCGGTTTCTGCAATGGTTTTTGCTGTATTGCGAATGGTGTTATGAATATCGTTATAGGTGAAATTGTATTGCTGAATGTTTGGCATAGAAGATCGGCGTCAGGCCATATGAAAATAAATCTACAGATTCTATGTAAGTGGTTAGCGTTGTGCAATATTTTCCAGCCAGAGCTTGTATGTAAGAGCCAAATAAAGACGAACGGTTTGGGTAGGTATTCCTCAATTTTTCTGCACTGTCATAATTTTATGACAGATTCTGATGTGACTTAAGCAATAGATCAGGAGCAGAATAGGGCTGTATTCAGGTGAGTCAACAGGTCCTGGAGTCTGTTCAAAAAATTGAAGATATTATCTCATACAATATCGGATATAGCAGTTCGATACAGCTATTTTCGTAGCAATGTCATGTATAGAAATAAGTACAGTTCAGAATGGAGTGTTAGTGATGACAGACAGTTTACTTTCTCTGGATCAGGTGGGTCGATTGATTCAACTGCAGTTGGCGGGAGCAGTTGAAGTTAAACAAATTGTCACGGCACTGCCAAAGCCGATGAAAATACCATTCACCAATACTTCATACTGGTTCAAATCTGATATTGAAAAATGGATTGGTATTCGAAAAAGCTCATAGGCATAGTGTCAGTCACGGATATTTTAACTGAGTGTAATTACGGAAAATTTGATGAAACTTCAAGCAGTACAGGCGTTTCTACAAACTCATGAGTCGGGCTCTATTTCTGAGGCAGCCAAAAAAATGGGCAAGCCTCGGGTAATGGTCAGTAACTGGATTGGCAGTCTTGAGGATGAGTGGGGTATAACATTGTTCGATCGAACAGGTCATAAGCCTGTCCTAACCCATGAGGGGGAGAAGTTGCTTATGATTTGTCGGTCGTTGCTGACAACAACAGATATGTTGGAGCGTAAAGTTGCCAGTTTACATTTGCCTGATGAAGAAAGTCTGGCATTTGGGGTAGATCACGGTGTTGAGAAAGGCTTTATATGGGATGTGTTACAGGAAATAGAACGGCAGCACCCTGCTGTTAACATCACCATGAAGGAAGGGTTTGATGATGAGCTGCTCAGCGGGGTCGAATCAGGAGAGCTTGATTTTGTATACACAGGTTTTAATCAATTGGATGTAACCCGGTTCACATGTCAGCAAATCGGGCATTACGATTTTGTTGCTGTTTGCCACCGGGAACATCCGCTGTCCAATCATGACGAGTTGGAAATAACCGACATGAACAGCCACCGGCAAATATCTGCTCGTCTTCATCCATCTACTGACGCTTCAAAAATACGGTTATCCGATAGCTTCTGGCAGGTGTCTGATTACCAGTCTGCCCTGGCTCTGGTCAAGCGCGGGATTGGTTGGACAGTTTGTCCAAAGTCTGAACTTCTACATCTGAAGCGATTGAAGGAATACGTTCAGGGGAACTGGTCATTCTTAACCATCCTCAGGCTGTGTATCGCTGGCCTGTGGGTTTACTTTGGCGTATTGATCATCAATCTGGTCCCGTTATGCAGGATTTGATCCATAGTATTTCGGAAAATTATGTTGATCAATAATTGAGGCTAATTTGGTCGAGTTGAAAATCAATGGTTTTCATACGCATAGAATGCATTTGAGATTGGGGCTAACATACCACACCTTTTCTCTCCTCTTCTGATGATAGGCCATTATCGTGCCACACCGAGTTCATCTATTATCATTGAAATTATGCCACGCCCTGGATCAAGCCTGTAAAGCAGAACAGTACACTGGCAAACGTTTTGGCAGTGACTTGCTGGCGGGGTTAACCGTCGGGATTATTGCGATTCCATTATCCATGGCATTGGCGATTGCCAGTGGTGTTCCGCCACAGTATGGCCTTTATACGGCGATTATCAGCGGTTTTATTATTGCTCTATTGGGTGGCTCGCGGTACAGCATTTCAGGCCCAACGGCCGCCTTTGTGGTATTGCTCTTCCCTATTGCTGAAAAATTTGGTCTTGCTGGACTTTTACTGGCAACGGTAATGTCTGGAATCATCCTGGTATTGATGGCGTTAATGCGACTGGGGCGGCTTATTCAATATATTCCTGAGTCTATTACGCTGGGTTTTACCGCTGGTATTGGTGTTGTGATTGCCACGCTCCAGATAAAAGATTTTTTTGGCATGACGGTTACTGCCATGCCGGAACATTATTGGGATAAAGTTGCGGTTCTGGTGGGTGGTGCATCAACGAGCCACTGGCCAAGCTTTACGATCGCAGCTGTCACGCTGGCCGTTATGCTGTTGTGGCCAAGACTTCGGTTACCTGTGCCGGCTCATTTACCGGCGGTTATCATTGGAAGTGTGCTGGCTCTGTTTATGAGCAGTTACGGCATTGATGTTGAGACCATTGGCAGCCGCTTTCATTACCTGTTGCCTGACGGCTCTTCAGGTATGGGGATTCCCCCGGTTCTTCCAGAGTTTGCATGGCCCTGGCAGCAGGCAAGTGCTGATGGTCAGCCATTAGGCATTAGCTGGTCATTAGTTCAGGCGCTGTTACCCTCCGCTTTTGCGATTGCCATGCTGGGAGCCATAGAGTCTCTTCTGTGTGCTGTTGTGCTGGATGGTATGACTGGAACACGACACAGTGCTAACAGTGAGTTGTTGGGGCAGGGGGTTGGGAATATTGTTGCTCCTTTCTTTGGTGGGATACCTGCGACGGCAGCCATTGCCCGTTCCGCGGCTAATGTTAAAGCCGGAGCCCAAAGCCCTGTTGCCGGTATGATTCATTCGTTAGTTGTCCTGCTGGCACTGGTAGCATTAACGGGTATTCTTTCTTATACCAATCGCTTTTTCTAAATCCTTTAGCTGATGCCAGCTATGCTCAGACATCATTATCAAGCGTTTTATCTGGAACAGATGTCTCGTCGACCACAGCTACCCG
>OODV01000501.1 GCA_900299555.1 uncultured Endozoicomonas sp. | reverse complement strand
TTCACCTTATGGCGTTTCATATAGGATTCCACCAGGTCCTTGTAATACTCGTTATGAGCCAAGGCATGGGGCCGAGGCCCAACAATGGACATTCGCCCCTGCAGCACATTAATAAACTGGGGCAACTCATCCAGACTGGTACGGCGAATAAATGCCCCAACTCTTGTTACCCGGGGGTCACCTTTGGTCGCCTGGGTCACCTTACCTTCACCTTCCGCATGCACCTTCATACTGCGGAACTTATACACCTTCACCTGCTTGCCAGATGCCCCGTGGCGGTATTGCTTGAAAAACACCGGCCCTGGTGACGAAAGCTTCACGGCAATAGCCACCCCCACCATCACCGGCGAAATCAGCAGCAGAATCAAACTGCCAATCACAATATCCGACACTCGTTTGATAATGGCGTTAATGCTGTCCATAGGGGAGCAGCTGATATCCAGGGAATAAAAATCGCCGATTTTGGTAATGGTATGGTTCAGCAGCGGCAGATCCTGCAGCCCCGGCATATAACGAATATTGGCGGTACTGTGGCGCAGGGCAAACATCACTGGTTGAAGGATCGAGTTTTTGGTAAAAGGAATGCAGAGCCAGCACTCATCAAACGCCTCCCCTTTGGTCAGGTAGGCCTCCAGTTCGGCCAGTGCCTGCTCATTCCTCTCATACTCAATAATATACTGCAGCCGGTAACCATAGCCGTTATCTTTCGAGAAGTACTCCCGCATGGCTTCGAAGTTTCGACCATCGCCAATCACCAGTACATAGCGGGTATTGCGCCCCCGACGACGAAATGCCATCAGTAACTGGTAAAGTGCAAACCGGATCACCAATGCCATGGGGATGGCCGAACCAATCCAGATACCGAGCCAACCCCGGGAATACTGCTCCGTCGTTTTGGTCATCACCAGATAGGTCACCAAAGCAACAAACGACAGACACCAGGCAGCGAATACCTTCACCAACCGTTCACTGATCCGCCGTCCACGCCAGGGGGCATAGACATCGCACAAAAACGAAAACACCACCACCAGCAGTGCCTGCATATACATCAGGTTCAGATAATGAGTGGCATGACGGCCAAACCGGAAATACTCGGCCAGCTCGGCGCAGCTGAAGGCAATGGCGACATCCATGACGACCAGGGAAATTAAGGGCAGCCGCGATCGGCCTGATAACAACGAGGTAGGCATCTA
>OODV01000064.1 GCA_900299555.1 uncultured Endozoicomonas sp. | reverse complement strand
TTGACCTGGGCATTTTCGAAGGGGAGTTGTGTTACTGTTGGCGGGTCGAGTTTTTTAAGCGAGCCAGTACAGTCGTTGGACTGATCTCAAGGACACGTCCGATATCTCTGACCCCGGAGCCATTCACGGTCATCTTTATGATCTGCTCATGAGTACCAGGCAGATTGCCGTTATAGCGATACTCAAGTTGGAAGCTCTTATTACAGTCCTTGCATCGATACCGCTGGTGACCCGTCTCAGCTTTCCCGTTCTTAACAACATTGAACGTTTGTTGACAATGGATACAGGCAACTTGAACTACAGCCATAGATGACTCAAAAAGACAGGAATGTATCAGATCAACAGCTCTGACACATCACCCTTAATTTCAGACTGTCCCTTACTTTTCCCCTCCAGGCTTCAGGTACTTGAAGCCCGAATTTCTTTAGCTTTTCTGTCATCCATCATTTTGTTCAGTGAACCATTATGTCACCCTATTCGTAAGTGCATTTAGCAGTATTGAATTGCTCTAAAGTTAAGTCTCTCATAGATAACAAGTACTTATACCGAGAACACCTGCGGTAGAGCGCTTTTCCAGCGAATAAAAGCAACAGGGAGCCTCATTCGTGTCCACGAAAGGAAAGAACATAGCTGTCGTCGGTTCTGGTATCAGCGGACTGTCTTGCGCCTGGTTACTTTCAAAGCAGCACAACGTTACCTTATTTGAGAAGGACGATCGTTTCGGAGGGCATAGCCACACTGTCTCAGTGGGAGATGAGAAGCCAATCCCTGTAGATACTGGTTTCATAGTGTTCAATGAAAAAACCTATCCAAACTTGATTGCTTTTTTCAAACACCTGCAAGTGCCTTTTGTCCCCACGGACATGTCTTTTGCGGTTTCTTTGAACAACGGGGCTACTGAGTACGCTGGTACTGACCTTTCAGGATTATTCGCACAAAAGAAAAACCTACTGCGTCCAGGTTTCTGGTTGATGCTGGCAGATATTCTGCGTTTTTATCGTAGCAGTGAAAAATGGCTGGGCAGTCTTAAACATGAAGAGGGTATTGATGCTTCGTTAACCCTGGGCCAGCTGCTGCACCGTGAACGTTTCAGCCAACGGTTTATCCATGACCACCTTATCCCCATGGGCGCGGCCATCTGGTCAACGCCTGCAGACAAAATGCTGGACTACCCGGCTCTGGCATTTCTGCGATTCTGCTCAAATCATGGCCTGCTCCAATTGTCGGACCGACCACAATGGCTGACGGTTAAGGGTGGCAGTCGAGAGTATGTTCAGCGGATCATTAATGAGCTGGGACCATCTGCGCTCACCAACCGATGCATCAGAAAGATCAAGCGCTTCCCTGACCGAGTTCAATTGACCGATTTCCAGGGTAAAGACTGGAACTTTGATCACGTAGTGATGGCCTGCCATGCAGACACGTCACTGAGTTTACTGTCTGAGCCGGATGAGTTTGAACAGCACTTGCTGGGAGCATTTACCTTTCAACGAAACAAGGCTCTTTTGCACAGTGATGAGCGACTGATGCCGGATAACAAAAAGGCCTGGGCCAGTTGGAACTACCTTGGCACCAACACATCCGACAAAGGCCATGAGCATGGTCCTGCGGTTACTTACTGGATGAATAACCTGCAGCATCTGGAAGGTCCTCCACTGTTTGTCACTCTGAATCCTGAGCAGGAACCTTCCACTGACCAGATTCATGGCTGTTACCTCTACGATCATCCAGTATTTGATCGCACCGCCATTGAAGCCCAGGAGCGAATCTGGGAGCTCCAGGGAAGAAACCGCACCTGGTATTGTGGCGCATGGATGGGGTATGGCTTCCACGAAGATGGGCTTCAATCTGGTCTTGCCGTGGCAGAAAGTCTTGGCGGTATTCGCAGGCCCTGGCAGGTTAATGGCGAAAATGACCGGCTTCATCGGCCAGACCTGTTTGGGCGGAACTTTTCTGGTCAAAGCTTAGCAGACTCTCAACCTGCAACGTCTCAGCTTCAGAAGCAGGAGTCCTGAGAATGCACCCGTCTGATAGCTCTTCATCTATCTACTTGGGTGAGCTGATGCATCACCGTTTTAAACCAAAGACGCATCGCTTTGCTTACCGTGTTGCCTCCTGGTTATTGGATCTGGATAGCATTGACGAACTGGATAAAAAGCTAACCCTGTTTTCCAGCAATAGGTTCAATGTTGTGTCGTTCTATCATCGCGATCATGGCGATGGTTCAGATACACCATTACAAGATCAAATCAAGCTTTTGCTGCAACAACATGATATCGACACACCCGATAAAATAAGCCTGCTCTGCTATCCAAGAATGTTTGGCTATACATTTAATCCACTGGCCGTTTACTTTTGCTATCGAGATGGTCTGCTGACAGCCATTGTCTATGAAGTCAGCAATACATTTGGTGAAAGACACTCGTATGTTGCGAAAACCGATGCTGAAACAGGATCAAATGATCACGTGTCCATAGACCATAAAACAAAGGTTTTTCACCAACGAGCGGATAAAGCACTGCATGTCTCCCCGTTCTTTCCCATGGATTGCTACTACCACTTCCGAACACGGCCACCACAAGAGAGCGTTACTCTTGCTATTAACCTGCATAACTCCAGTGGCAAGCTTTTTACCGCTGTTTTCAACGGACTTCGGCAAACCATCAGTGACCGCTTCATCGTAAAACAGACCATGCTTCTGCCACTGCAAACCATGAAAGTCATGGCGGCCATTCACTGGGAAGCCTTGAGGCTCTGGCTTAAGGGCATATCAATTTATACTCACACACCAAGAAATTTCTTTTTCAGCCATAGCCGTGCAGAAATGCCTATAGCGAAAGGAAAAAATGCAGCGAACAGGGAGAAAAATATATGAACTCAACCAGTTCCACGGAAATAACCAGTAAACCGCAGTTCCCTGCACTAAGAAAAGTACTTTCCTGGCTGGAAAAGCGACTGATAAAGGCCGAGGTCAGCAGAATCGAGCTGCGCATTGATGGCAATGAGCGCGTTATGGTCGGGCAATTCAAGTCAGGCACTCCAATTCCCTGCCTGCGAATCCATAACCCTATGGGTTTGATCCAGCAAAGCAGCCAGGGGTTACTCGGCTGGTCAGAATCCTATATCAATGGTGACTGGAGCACTCCGGACCTGAAGGCACTGACCGACTGGGCCATGGCCAATGAGGACAATCTGCAGGGCCTAATGGCATCCAACTGGCTCAGTAATATATTCAGTCGTATCTTGCACAAGATGCGCCGCAATAGCCGCTCTGGCAGTCGCCGCAATATTGCCGCTCATTACGACCTGGGCAATGACTTTTATGAGCTGTGGCTTGATCCTTCAATGACCTATTCCAGTGCACTCTATCTTGAGGAGCACGAGGATCTGGAAACAGCACAAAAGAATAAATACAACATCATTATTGACTGGCTTGAACTTCGAGAAGGTCAGTCCGTTCTTGAAATAGGCTGTGGCTGGGGTGGTTTTGCCCGAACGCTTAGCCAGAGACATCAGGGCGCATACCAAGGGATCACACTGTCAAAAGAACAGCTCACCTATGCGCAACAAATGTCCAACACCCAGCCCCATCAGTTCAGTCTCACTGATTACCGGGATATTCATGAGCATTTTGACCATATCGTTTCCATTGAAATGATCGAGGCTGTCGGTGAAGAACACTGGCCAGCTTATTTTGAAAAAATCTACAGCAGCCTGAAACCTGGTGGTTCTGCAGTTATTCAGGCCATTCTCATTGATGATTGTCGCTTTGAAGAATACCGCAGCGGTGTTGATTTCATTCAGAGGTACATTTTTCCCGGTGGCATGCTCCCCAGCGATCGAACCATGAAAGAGCAAGCTAGCAGGGCAGGATTAACAATCACCAATCGTCTGTCCTTTGGACTCGACTATGCAAGAACCCTGATTGAGTGGAAGAAGCATTTCCTTGCCTCCTGGCCCGCGATTGAAAAACTCGGATTTGATGAGCGCTTTAAACGCATGTGGCAATTCTATCTGGATTACT
Organism: uncultured Endozoicomonas sp.; assembly: GCA_900299555.1. Lineage (GTDB taxonomy): Bacteria > Pseudomonadota > Gammaproteobacteria > Pseudomonadales > Endozoicomonadaceae > Endozoicomonas. Next base: position 8,372 of record OODV01000064.1, on the reverse strand, counting down.
GCACTACCGGTTTTCAATTCAAAAGCATTGATGTTTGCCTCTATAAGTTGACCAAACCACGGGAGAGCAAAACATGTCAGGCACTTTAACAACAACAACCTGGCAGTCGAGTCGTGTTTGGCTCCTGACCTTACTGTTTATGCTGACGGGGTGCTCCACGATGAATATTGAAGATTATGCAGACAGCGAGCCGAGCCTGAAAATTGAAGAATACTTTGCTGGAGAAACCATTGCCTGGGGCATGTTTCAGGATCGGTTTGGTAATGTTCAAAAGCGCTTTAAAGTTCTTATGAACGGTGAAGTAAAAGACGGTGTGCTGACCTTGAATGAAGATTTCATTTACTCAGACGGCACTGAGTCAAACCGAATCTGGAGCGTCAAAATTATTGGTGATGGACACTACCAGGGAACCGCCGGAGATATCGTTGGCCGTGCGATTGGACGAAGTGCGGGTAATGCCTTCAACTTCAAATATCAGATGCGCCTCCCCATCAGTGGCCGAGAGTGGGTCGTCACGTTTGATGACTGGATGTTCCTGCAGGAAGACGGTGTTTTACTGAATGTTGCCACGATGAGTAAATGGGGGATAAAGCTGGGTACCCTGACCGTTGCTTTTGAAAAACCCGGTTCAGAAAAAGCCAAAAAGAATAATCATTAAGGCATTGCTGAAATGAGCAATAATGACGAGAAAATATCCGCCAGTGCTCCTGTAATCTGGATTACAGGCGCCAGTCAGGGCATTGGAAAAGCCGTTGCAATGGCGATGGCTCGCGAAGGGATGATCGTTGCGGCCAGTGCACGCAACGCCGTGCAGCTGGAAGTATTGGCAAAACATTCGGCAGAGCTGCAAGGCAAGATCATACCTTACCCTCTGAACGTTACTGATCAGAATGCCGTCCATGAAACCGTAAACAAAATCATCATGGATCATGGCCAGATCAATCAGGCCATTCTTAATGCCGGAATCTATATCGCCACCCCGGCAGCTGAGTTCACCAGCAGCGCTGTGCGACAACAAGTTGAGCTCAACCTGATGGGGGTTTGCCATTGTATTGAGCCACTGATATCCATCATGAAAACTCAGGGCAAAGGCATTATTGCCATCAATGCCTCACTGGCCGGCTATCGTGGCTTGCCAAAATCGGCAGGTTATGGCGCAACTAAAGCAGCGCTGATTAATATGGCAGAATCATTGCACTCAGAGCTCACTGAAATTGGCATTGATATCAAAGTCATCAATCCCGGTTTTGTGAAGACTCCCTTAACCAGTAAAAATCGATTTCCCATGCCTTTTCTGATGGAGGTTGACAAAGCGGCGGAGATTATCGTCAAAGGCATGAAGGCTCGACAATTTGAGATTCGGTTCCCACGTGTTTTTGCAGCATTCCTCGGGATTTTGCGTCGCCTGCCTTACCCACTGTATTTCTGGTTAATACGTAAAACCGGATAGCCAACAAATTTCTTCATGGGATATCCGGTATTCCCAAAGTGTTTCCATTTCTCTTAATCGTCGAAAAGGACTCACTTTTTCATCTTTGCCCGACCCTGAACGGCTTTGAACCTGGGGTTTGATTTACAGATGACGTATACACGCCCCCGGCGCTTTACCACTTGGCAGTCACTGCTGCGGTGCTTCGCACTTTTTAAAGAGCATAGAACCTGCACTTACTTACTCCTTTTGAGCCCCTTATTCCCAAATCGTTTATTGAACTGGGCAACTCGGCCATCCTGAGTGGAGGTCTTCTGTTTGCCGGTATAAAAGGGGTGAGAATAGGAAGAAACATCCAGCGTCATATAGGGGTAGGTTGTACCATCAATATCCATCGTTCGTTCCACCTGCACGGTGGATCGGACAAAAATAAACTTGTCTGCTCCTAAGTCGTGGAATGTAACCGTTCTGTATTCAGGGTGAATACCTTTTTTCATACCACACTCCTTTTTCCGAGAAAAAGACACGTTATAACATAACACTTTTTTAAGATACGTCAATTCGCCTAACTCACTGGACAGTCTGTACCAAACCCCATAGACTCGGCCGTTGTTGGTTGGGGTGTTCTGCTTTCTTGAAACTGAAAGCCTGAATAGAGAAACAGAACTGAGAAACACCCATAGAACCTGAACCAGATAATGCTGGCGTAGGAAACCGACGGGCGTGGCTGACTTTTGAAGCAAAGTGCTGCCAGAGAGCTGATAAAACCCTGATGTACTAACAACGGTGCAAGCCTGTTATTCAACTCTGTATGGAGCCATTTTCTGGACAGGAGTCTGAACCAGAATTAAACCAGCGTCCCGCCCCTTTTCACGCCAGCTCGGATCGGATGATGTACCCAATGGAGAGTTCCGAGCTTATGTCTTTTACACCAATCGCATTGACCATTGCCGGTTCTGACAGTGGTGGTGGTGCCGGAATTCAGGCAGACCTGAAAACCTTCTCAGCCCTGGGCGCATACGGTTGCAGTGTTATTACTGCGCTGACCGCACAGAACACCCTGGGTGTTCAGGGTATTTTTGATGTCACACCAGCCTTTGTACGCCAGCAGCTGGACTCTGTATTTTCAGATCTAAATATTTCCGCCGCCAAGGTTGGTATGCTGAGCCAGCCAGAAGTAATTGAAACGGTTGCTCAGGCAATCAGTGACCACCGCTTGCAATATCTGGTTGTTGACCCCGTCATGGTAGCCACCAGTGGTGATGTCCTTCTTCAGGCGGCAGCTATTGATACCCTCCGTAATAAACTGATCCCCAAAGCGACACTCATTACGCCTAACCTGCCGGAAGCCTCTGTTCTTCTCGACTGCCCACGCCCTGAGTCTCTGGAAGCTATGATTGCCATGGTAGAGCCTTTAATGGAACTGGGAGCGGGAGCCGTATTACTCAAAGGGGGCCATTTACCGTCAAGTAATGGAACTGGTAAGGCTGTTGACCTTTTCCATGACGGTAAGGCTCTTCATAAGCTTGAGTCTCCCTGGGTCGAAACCCGCAATACTCACGGTACTGGATGCACTCTGTCGTCTGCTGTCACTGCCTTACTGGCAAAAGGCTATCCGTTAATGGAAGCCGTACGATCAGCTAAAGAATACATTGCCGGAGCCATTGCTCACGCAGACCATCTGAATATCTCCGGGAACAAGGCTGACGGACATGGGCCTGTCCACCACTTCTACCGCAGCTGGTAAGGAATACACAGGCGTATGTTTGATGTGATCATTCGGGATGCCAGTCTGAGGTTTGGCAACCACTGCGTTTTCGAAAAGCTAAACCTGACCCTGAAAGGCGGCAAATGGACCTGCCTTTTGGGGGGCAGTGGTGTGGGAAAAACCAGTCTATTGCGTTTGATTGCCGGTCTTCCTGCCGGTGAAACCGATGGCAAGATTCTCTGCCAGGACGGATTCCCCGTAAGCAACCGTATTGCCTGGATGGCTCAACAAGACCTGTTGCTGCCCTGGTTTACCGTGCTCGAAAATATCACATTAGGGCAGCGACTTCGCCGCAGCTGGGCAGATATGCTAAAACGCCGCCCCATATTACCACCGGAAGTTCAGGACAAAGCCATGTCTATTCTGGAAAAGGTCGGGCTGACTGAGAAAGCACATGTTTTACCTCAAACCCTTTCCGGTGGGCAGCGACAGCGGGCTGCACTGGCTCGAACCCTGATGGAAAACCGACCATTGGTTTTAATGGATGAGCCTTTTGGAGCACTGGATGCCATCACCCGGCTTAATCTTCAGGATCTTGCCTGCGAACTGCTGAAAAACCGAACCGTACTTCTGATTACTCATGATCCTCTTGAGGCACTTCGTCTCGGTCATGATGTCTATCACTTAAGAGGCCAGCCTGCTCAGTTGACCGATGCCATCACCCCGCCGGGAGAAATACCCCGATCACTGGAAGACAATAGCCTTATGGCTTTGCAGGGAAAGCTTCTGGATCGTTTACGACATGAGTCGCTTTTAGAGCCGTTGGCAGGAGAGCAGTAAGGAATGAAAGACTCCATCAAACCTTTCGTTGTTCTCTTTGGCCTTTTGGTTCTCTGGCACACTCTGGTGATTGCCTTTGATATGCCGGACTACATTCTTCCCAGCCCCGTTGATGTAGCAAAGAGTATGGCTGAGAATGCCAGCCTTTTGTGGGAACACACACTGGTGACACTCAGTGAAATGCTGCTGGGACTGTTGCTTGGCGTATTACTGGGTATCGTTCTTGCGCTGGTGCTGGTTTACTTTGCGGCGTTAAGGCCTTGGCTGTTACCGCCTCTGTTAGTCACTCAGGCGATACCGGTATTTGCCCTCGCTCCCATACTGATGCTCTGGTTTGGCTATGGCCTGACCTCCAAGGTGGTAATGACCATTCTGGTGATCTTCTTCCCAGTGGTCACCTGCTGCTATGACGGACTGCGCCATACCCATCAGGGCTGGCTGGATATGGCACAAACCATGGGCGGCAACCGCTTTGCTATTCTCCGAAATATTCGCTGGCCAGCAGCATTGCCTGCCCTTGCTTCCGGGCTCCGGGTTGCTGTTGTGGTTGCACCGATTGGCGCAGTCGTTGGTGAATGGGTTGGCTCTAGTGCGGGGCTTGGCTACCTGATGCTCCAGGCCAATGCGCGCCTCTGGGTTGACCAGATGTTTGCAGCACTCACCGTGCTGGCATTCTGCTCCATCACCCTTTATTACACCACTGACCGCCTTTTACGCAGGTTCATTCCGTGGCAACCGGAAACTTCTCAGGAATAAGAAATGAAAAAACTGATAAAACTGACTTTCCTCTGGGCAATAACACTGATGCTGTCTGTTGGCCTGCATGCTAGTGAAAATAAGCAGGCTTCCAATAATAAACAGGAAAAAGAACTCAAAGAACTGACGCTGATGCTTGAGTGGTTTGTAAACCCCGACCACGGCCCCATCATCATTGCACAGGAAAACGGTTACTTCGAAGAGCAGGGTCTCAAGGTCGATATTCAGGAGCCTGCGGACCCAAACCTTCCGCCAAAACTGGTGGCTTCTGAAAAGGTGGACCTTGCTGTTTACTATCAGCCCAGCCTTATACACGGGGTTGCCAATGGCCTTCCTTTAGCTTGGGCTGGCACGCTAATCGCTACACCTTTGGATGGACTGATTGTTCTGGATGACAGCCCCATCAAATCTCTCAAAGATATGAAGGGCAAAACCATTGGCTTGAATATTGGTGGTATAGAGAATGCACTTCTGAACACCCTGTTTGAACCCTATGGGTTTGGAGCAAAGGATGTGAAGCTGGTCAATGTCGGCTGGAACCTGTCCTCTTCCCTGATGAGTGGCCGGGTGGATGCCATCATGGGGGCGTATCGTAACTTCGAGCTGAATCAGCTGGAAATTGAAGGGCGTAAGGGCCGTATGTTCTATTACGAGGAAAACAATATTCCGCCTTATGATGAACTGATTTTTATTGCTAACAGTAAGAAGAACGATAAAGACGCCATTCGTCGTTTTCTCAGAGCGATTGAGCTGGGCACACAGTACATTGTGAATAACCCGGAAAAATCCTGGGAAATTTTCAGGGATTACAGCCCCAAGAAACTGGATAACGAACTGAACCGCCGCGCCTGGTTTGACACCATTTCCCGTTTTGATCTGAGACCTGCTGCAAGGGATGCTGGCCGCTATCAGGCATTTTCAGACTATCTGCAGGAAAATGGGGAGCTGAAAGCCAAAGTAAACAGTAAGGACTACATGCTGGATTTCTAACCCAATACTGGTATTAGAATCTGTTGAAGCGTGGTTTCAGCAGATTCTAATACGTCAAATTGCTTTTCCACTTCGGATGATGAAAATGCAATCGATGGTCACAAGAATTAGATACTACAGAAGCATCTAAAATGATCTCACCGACCTCAAGCCACTGCTTTCTCCCATGAGCACCTTCTATACTGGCAACTGAGATTGTGAATTTTATTTCTCCTGCATGCATATCCATATTCAGCTCATCCCGAAAGTCTTCCGCATTAACCATTTGCCCCGGTAACGCCTGAACTTTCATCCATCTTGGCGTTCTGACTATAGACGTGATTTCTTCACCAAGATAAGACACTTCATAGAGTTGCCGAATCCTCGGATTACTGTCTGCTATTCCAAATGTGGTAGTGGGTAAGCACATTTCCAGACTAAAAAATTTTCTGCGCTCCACATATACGTCTCATGACGTGTCTTATTGAAGTAAAATGCCCAGACTGCAACCTCCCTTTCGTTGGTCGACATGGCAAAGGGCGCAAAGGCGATCAGCGCTACCTCTGCCAGAATGAAGGCTGTAAAACCAAGTCGTTCATGCTCGAATATCATTACAGGGTGCGCAACAGGGGCATCGAGAAAGACATTGTTAAAATGGCCATTAATAGCAATGGCATCAGAGATACCAGCAGGGTTCCTGGTGTCAATAAAACAGCCGTGATGAATGTCCTGAAAAGCAAAGAAACTCTTCTGCTGCAAGTCAATCCAAACATCACAACCATGAAATTTGATGATGGTAGCTGTGTGCGTTTTGAACCTGCCTGCGAGATGGCTGAACTGGATAAGCAGTGGTCATATGTGGGAAATAAAGCAAATCAGCGCTGGTTATTGCTCGCCATTGATCATACCACTGGTACTGTTCCTGCATATGTTTTCAGGAAAAGAAAGGATGAGGTCATCAGGCAGCTTCAGGTTCTTTTAGAGCCCTCGGTATCAGCCGTTTCTTCAGCGATGACTGGGATGCATATGAGCGAAACATTGATCTGGAATTTGGAGTGGATATTTATGTATGCAAAACCACACATTTGACCCACTATCGAAATGGTCATATCCAGTTTTACCACAGTAGATCTGTGGTAAATCAGACTGGCTCCGGGAAACACTTTCTTCTGTTACAAGCCTGGCAGAGGTCTCCCCCTAATACTTTCTTCTGCCAGTTAAGTTCAACACCCGAAAAGTAGATAGGCCCTGTCAACTGATTAACGGCTAATCGTGATATACTCCCCCGCCTAATTCATAAAGAAGTTGATAATTAATGTCTGATATCTATAAAACCATGGAAGAACGTGTCAGCTACGGTATTGGCCGCCAGATGGGGGACCAGCTGGCTTCCAACCCAATCGCTGGTTTGTCTATTGATGCTGTCCTGGCCGGCCTTGCTGACGCTCTGAATGGTGCTGAAAGCGCAGTATCCCATGAAGACCTGCACGCCGCCTTCACTGAAATGCAGAAGCGACTGCAGGCGGAAGAAGCTGAGAAAGCCCGTGTTCTGGCTGCAGAAGGTGAACAGTTCCTGGCAGAAAATGCCAAACGTGAAGGCGTTCAGGTGACTGAATCAGGCCTGCAGTTTGAAGTGATCACTGAAGGTAGTGGTGAGAAGCCAACCCATGCCAGCACTGTGCGCACTCATTACCACGGCACCCTGATTGACGGCACTGTATTCGACAGTTCTGTTCAACGTGGTGAGCCTGCCGAGTTTCCGGTTGGAGGAGTTATCGCTGGCTGGACTGAAGCCCTGCAGATGATGAATACAGGCTCCAAGTGGAAACTGTTTGTTCCTTATCACCTGGCTTATGGTGAGCGTGGCGCGGGTGGTGCCATTGGGCCATACACAACTCTGGTATTTGAGGTTGAGCTACTGGATATTGTGTCCTGATCCGCACAGAGTCTGTTAAAAAAATGCTTCTTGTCTATTAAGACAAGAAGCATTGGTACTCTTAAAATAAGAAGTTAACATTGCTGGTTTGGTGATGTGTCAGAGCTGTTGATCTGATACATTCCTGTCTTTTTGAGTCATCTATGGCTGTAGTTCAAGTTGCCTGTATCCATTGTCAACAAACGTTCAATGTTGTTAAGAACGGGAAAGCTGAGACAGGTCACCAGCGGTATAGATGCAAGGACTGTAATAAGAGCTTCCAACTTGAGTATCGCTATAACGGCAATCTGCCTGGTACTCATGAGCAGATCATAAAGATGACCATGGATGGCTCTGGGGTCAGAGATATCGGACGTGTCCTTGAGATCAGTCCAGCGACTGCATTGGCTCGCTTAAAAACTCGACCCGCCAACAGTAACACAACTCCCCTTCGAAAATGCCCGGGTCAAGATTATCTTCGAAATGGATGAGCAGTGGTCATTTGTTGGTAGCAGGAAGCAGCAACGCTGGCTGTTTTATGCATGGGAGCCACGTTTCAAGAAGATCATTGCCCATGCGTTCGGCTCCAGAAGCACAGAGACGCTCAAAAAGCTGTTGGAGCGTCTGGCCCGCTTCAAAGTCAGTTTTTACTGCACAGATGACTGGCAGCCATACACATCCTGTTTACCAGAAGATAAACATATCATTGGAAAGTACTTTACTCAGCGGATTGAGCGGCAGAATCTGACCTTGAG
>OODV01000165.1 GCA_900299555.1 uncultured Endozoicomonas sp. | reverse complement strand
CTAAATCGGTAACCCTTTTCTTTTTTTGAAAAGAAATGTCAGATTAAGTCTGAACTACTCCATTTTGTCTTGATGTTTCGCCTGCAATACTACTCCTATCCCTGTCGTGTCCCTCTAAGCACGCAGACAAATATCAAAAGCTCAAATACCTTGAAACCAAAACAACTGAAAACTATGTTCTTTCTGTATAGCATTAAAAAAGTCTGACTGTTCATCCATCTTTAATTAAATTTGTTATGGCGCATTGTGAATGCAGGAAGTTCCATAATGTTATAAAAATCCCTCGAACAATGTGAAGCCCGCCCTCCAGGGGACGTTGATAAGTAGCTGCTTGGGAAAATATTCGAAATCAGGTTGAGAAAAAAATGGATTGCCAGTTCACAACTGAGGACGCATGGGTAAAGCTGAAAAAACTCTACCCATCAATCCCTTTGAAATCCCTTTGAGGTGATGTACTAGGTTCTTTTAGAAAAGCCGTACATCCGCCATGCGGGCAAACAGGCAATCAAAAACCCGAGTAAAAACAACAACAACAGCCAGAACAGGTGCCCGACAGGTAGTGCGATGCTGTTGACAACCGGAATCCAGTTACCCAGGAAAAGAGTGGAAACTTTGTATAAAACAACACCAGAAAACAGCGCAAAGAGAATCTGAAGTACTGGCTCAGCCAGCGTAAGGCCTGCCAACTGCCAGGGTCTTGCTCCAACCATCCGTAATAGTTCGACCTCTTGTTTTCGCTCTGCAAAACCTGTGGAAAGATTGAAAAAAATCATCATCAGCGAAAGCAGCCCGATGATAAAGCTCATGGCCATAAAAACATTATTCAACATCCGCTCGTAATGCCCCAGCTTTTCCAGCTCTAAAGCGGGAATAACCACTTCAAGAGGTACCTGGTACTTTGACTTCAGAGCCTGCTGAACCTTAAACAGCGATTGTCGATGCTTCAGCTTTATCAATATAAAATTGATATAGTCAGATTTTATCCCATGAGCTTTTCGGGTTTGTCTCAACCCTTCTATGGGAATCAATATATTATTATCCAGTGATGTTCCAGTTTCCATTAACACACCCTGGATAATAAATGGGGTTTGATATTCATCCTTTAATGAGGGTGAAAAACCATTGGCAATGGTTAACGTTTCTCCCGTATGATATTCTTCAGCCAGATCAGAGCCTATAAATGCAGATAGTTCATTTCTGAATACAGTGCCCGCCCCGCTGGACCCAATAAAGTTAACTGCTTTTAGTTGTAGAGTATCCATATAACGCTCAGTGCTGCCGGTGACGGTATAGCCTCGGTGACTTTCATTGGTCGACACGGGCGCAACCCATTCCGCCTCCTTAAGGTCAGCAATATCCTCATAAACTTCCCAGGGAATAACGCGAGGGGGAGGTCCAATGCGGAAAAGACTGTAAAGTACAAGGTGTACCGGCTGCGAAGGAGCCCCTACAATAAGGTCCGCCTCTGAAGACACTTGTCTGGCATAGGATCTCACTGCTTCATGGATATGGCTGATAACTAAAAGGAGAGCAACGCTGAAAGCCAGTGCGAGAATTGATATTGTTGAGCGTCCAGCCCTCTGACCGAGGCTTTTGCGCATAATCTTCATAATGACCATCGGTTTTCTCGCTCCCTGGCCAGGTTCAACGTCTTCATATCCAAGTATCTGTCAAAACCATCAATGCTATTTTCATCATGGGTTGTACAGATCAATGTTGCTCCACTGGCACGACATTCATCTTGCAAAAGCTGGTAAACGGATTTCTTACCATTACTGTCCATGGCAGAAGCAGGCTCGTCTGCCAGAACAAGTTGAGGTTTACCAACCAGTGCCCGGGCAATAGCAAAACGTTGCTGCTGGCCAGCGCTGTAATTCGCAGCATCTTTTGATAGCCGGGATGGGTCTTTCAAACTGAGTTTCCTGATCAGACGGAAGGCATCGTTCGCTGCAGTCTCAGAACGCCTTTCAGCTTCTTCTTTCCTTTTAGATGAGAAATAACAGGGCAGCAGTATATTATCGAAAGCACTCAAGTAAGGAACCAGACGATAATGCTGAAAGACAAACCCAATAGCGTCGGCACGGAGCCGCTCCAGAGAAGAGGCACCGATTCTTCTCATATCATTGCCCAGAACGATCACATCTCCACTATTACAACGAGTCAGTCCCATCAAAGCCCTTAAAAGTGCCGTTTTTCCAGAACCATTGCCACCCTGGATACAAACAGTCTCACCAGCAGTAATCACCAGTTCCGGAATATTCAAAATTTCTGTTTCACCAATTTTCTGTTCAAGGTTATGAACAGAAACGGCTTGAGAACCTATCATTTCAATATCCCCGACCTGATGATGACCTGCAATTTGTCAGGATAAACAATGGTCTTGCTTTGCCACTTTTCAGTGGTCAGCCACACATCGACAGCTTTCAAGTCAGGCAAGGCCTCATAGAGTTTCACGTCAATGAATTTGAGCTGTTCAGGCCTTTCACAATGAAACGTTTGAAAACCGTTAATTTGATCTGCCCCCTGATTGACATTCTGCCCCTTCACCCGACAACGGGCAGCTGCAGGCGGCAAGGCAAAATGCGACATATGCTGAAGCTGGACATACAAAAGCTCCACATCCATTTTTCTCTTAAGTACAGATAAAGACTCTTCCTTAAGGGCAATATAAAGCGTCAGATTTTCACCGGAAATACTGATATCAAGCCCCATTCGGGCAGGCTCAACAGCTCTGTGTAGCATTATCTCAGCCTGACTTTCCAGACCGTGTAAAACAAACAGAAACAGCCAGCATGATTTCACTGATATCCGCCTCACCAGACGCAGAAAGAGTGCTATAACTCGCTGTATTGTTGCTGGAATCATGGTTTGCATGCTCACAGTTATCGGTCACATTTCAGGAAAAATAAGAGCCTGTTGCCAACTTGCTGCACACTATTGCAACTATCAAACCAGCACGACCTTCATTTCCGAAAATCATTCCATATCAAACGTAACCTTTTGCTTTATTGGCAACTTTCTACTGGCTACTAATTATTTTGACCTATACTCGAAGTTGCTGATCCTCCAATAACTCATCACATTTTATGCACCCTGTTTCAGATATAAGCAGTTGGCCATATGAAATAGAATATTTCTGGCTGAGTGGGTAGTTGCAATGCAAAGGCACGACTCAGGGCTGCTGCCCACTTAATCAGAAAATATGATTTCATTTGGTTAACTACTTAAGTATGAGCTGACAACCAAAGCCTCCCTTTACTCCTGATCAGACTTACTTAAAAACCTGAATGGAGTTCTTGGCAGATAATGTCAGACACAGTGTCCAGATCATGCGATGGGAAATTCTTATTCAATTAGACGTCAACACACCCCTAACCCGACACACTTGGAGTTTGATTCATGCGTTTCATCACTCCCTGCAAAACGCTGCCCCTTTTCATGATCGCTCTTTTCCTCACCGGCTGTGCCAGTGACGGTCATATGAGTCGATGGAGTCAATGTGCCCTGATCGGAGCGGGTACAGGTGGTCTTATTGGTGCTGCAGCCAATAGCAAAAGCTCATCCGACAGTGGAAAATCAGCAGGCTATGGCGCTATTGGAGGTGCTCTCGTTGGTGCCGCTATCTGTGCATTGACTGGAGGTGACAATGATGGCGACGGTGTGACCGATAAAAAAGATCGATGTGCTCATACGCCAACGGGTGTCAAAGTTGATAAGAGTGGCTGCCCTCTCGACTCAGATAACGATGGTGTTCCTGACTACATGGATAAGTGCCCCAATACACCTTATGGTGCAAAAGTAGGCCCTGACGGTTGCCCGGACTCTGACGGTGATGGCGTACCAGACAATATGGATCGTTGCCCCAATACACCGGCAGGCGTTGCCGTTGACCAGTATGGCTGCCCTTCGGACAGTGATGGCGATGGTGTTCCCAATGCAATGGATAAATGCCCAAATACCCCCAAAGGCGTTCCCGTTGATGCCGATGGCTGTCCTCTGCAGAGAGAGCTCGGTATTGTTTACTTCGGCTTTGATAAAACGGATATTGATCAGCTGGGTCGCCAGGAGCTGGATCAAATCGCTGGTGCTGCCAAAAAACAGCCCAATGTTCGCCTGACCGCGGTTGGTTACACCGATTCAACCGGATCAGTGGAATACAACAGGAAACTCGCTCTGCGCCGGGCTGAAAGTGTCAAAAAATACCTGGAAGACCGTGGAGTCAGTGGCAATCGAATCAAAGCGGTTGCAGGTGGTGTACTGGAGGCCGGGGATCAAACCAGAGAAGGCCGCAGGCATAACCGTCATGTTACCATCACCATTGAACGCTAACCTCTATCAGGTATCTCCCTCATCTCTCTATAGGTAATAACAGGGATCACAAAGAGCACGAAGAAAAGATTTTTCTTTCGTGGTTTTTGTGATCTCTGTGATTCAATGCTTTTGCCTGTTTCTTTTGGAACCGGTGAGATAGTATTGTCACAACACAAACCTACTCACCTAACATCTCCAAGCAGTATTCATGACAGACAATAGCAAAGCCTGTTTCTACGCCCTGGCTACGGCCTTATTGTGGTCGACCATTGCCACCGCCTTTAAAATAGCCCTTAAACACCTTGACCCATGGCAACTGGTTTTCTGGTCTGTGGCTACCTCAACCATCCTGCTGAGTATCATTGTGATCATTCAGGGCAAAGCAGAGCTAATTGCCTCTCAATTTAAGCGCTCTCCCGGACTATTCCTATTATTAGGGCTGTTAAATCCCTTTCTCTATCACGTAGCCTTGTTTGGTGCCTATGACCTGTTGCCAGCTCAGCAGGCTCAGGCGTTAAATTACAGCTGGCCTATGGCACTGACTTTGCTGGCCGTTCCCTTGCTGGGCAGAAAACTGTCCTTTAAAAGCCTGCTCTGCTGCCTGCTCGCCTATGCGGGTGTATTGATCATCTGTACCCGTGGAGAATTTCAAAATCTTAATTTTTCCAGCCCAACAGGGGTAGTCCTTGCCCTTTCCAGTACCATTATCTGGGCACTGTACTGGATTTTTAATACCCGCCGTGACGGGGATCCGGTGGTCAGTCTACTGATCTGTTTTCTCTGCGGACTGCCCTGGATTATTGGTGCCACCCTGCTCTTTTCCAGTGTATGGCCAGTTTCCACAGAAGGCCTGGCTGCTGCTGCCTATGTTGGTCTGATTGAGATGGGCTTCGCTTATATTCTCTGGCTGAAAGCTCTCAAGCTGGCAGACAATACGGCCATGATCAGCAATATCAGCTATCTGAGCCCATTTTTATCATTGATCTTTATTGCCAATATACTGGGAGAATCCATTTATCCGGCCACTTACGCAGGGCTGATTATGATTATTGTTGCCGTACTGGCTCAGCAGCACCTATCCAGAAAGTAAACATCATGGTCAGAAACCGTTACTTTGCTTTTAAGCAGTTCAAAATCGAACAGGGCCAGTGCGCCATGAAGGTCACCACCGATGCCTGCATCTTTGGCGCCCTCTTCGGTCAGTCACCTTCTCTTCAGAACAGCCAGACTGTTCTGGATATTGGTGCGGGTACCGGACTGCTCAGTCTGATGGCAGCACAGAACTGTCAATCAAGCATCACCGCAATTGAGCTTGATGAAGAAGCGTCAAAACAGGCTGAAGATAACTTTGCCCAGAGTCAATGGGCTGATCAGTTGCACCTGGTCAACAGCGCAATACAGTCCTTCTCTGCAACCAGTGAACAACGCTTTGATTGTATTATCTCAAACCCTCCATTTTTTCAGCAGGCGTTCAAAGGGAACGATCATCGCAGAAACCTCGCTCGCCATACGGACAGCCTGAGCTTTTCAGATCTTGCAAAAGCGATTGGCAAGCATTTGGCGAATAGTGGTGAGGCATGGATTCTACTACCCGTGGAATCCACCACTTTATTTCTGACGGCAGCGGTTCAACAAGGGCTTAAGTTGATAAAACAGGTTGGATTACGTTCTTCAAGCAGCCACAATAACCACCGTTATATTCTGGTGCTAAAGCACCTGAACGATACGGAAGAATCACAGGAGGTTCATGAGATGACGGTGACTATATATGACCAGCACCCCCATTATACTGAAGAAATAAGGCTGCTGATGTCGCCGTATTATCTGGCATTATAAGGTCTGGAGCCTGACCGGGAATGGCGCTCGTAACGAGGATGGCAGAATTCTTAAGCCAATTTTCTATCACTTCACGACTGAATGGATACGGGGGCTAGAACAACGCAGGAGCAGTTGCCGTGAAGGTCAGCCTACTCTCGGACAGACACCTATTGATCAGCAACGATATTCAGGCAACTGTTCCCAAAGCAGCTATACAGACGATCAGCTGCATGCAGGGGGTTATTGTCACGAAATGGTTCTACCTGCTTCGCACCTGACGAGTAAAAAGCCCGCTCCTGTTCTGGCAGCTGTCGATTAGCAGAGTTAACCAACAAATCCCGCGAAGCATCACTTAACAAGCTGTCTCTGTGTGGCTGAAGGTTATTCTGTTTCTCCATTTTCCCGAACCCGACTGACCGATCCTCACTCGCCAACCGCTCGTCAGGCTTCAGATTATCAGCCTGAAGGCTTTGCGGGCTTGCTACGTCAATGGTTGATGAACGCAGATCATCGGATGAGTATTTCATTGCCAGTCGAACTCTTGGCCGGTTATCCGACTCCAGAGCCCACAACAGTGTGACCAGAAATACTCCGAGAAACATCCACGCTGGCTTAATATTCTTATTCATATTGTTGCCGTCCGGATAAGAGTGAAGCTTGATCAGGAAGATAAGAGCTCCCAGTCAGCTTAATGAAGCGGGCTCTATCAAAAGCGTCCTGACCTCCTCTAGGCTCATTCTCTCATCAGGGTTAGGTTCCAGTAAACCAGTTACCATTTTTTTTAATAAAGGAGCATCGGAGTGTTTTTTTTCACAGGGAATACTGTCATCGAACAACTGGCCTATAACATCCTTGCCCATTTCTTTTAAAAGCCCACTCAAACAGTACCAATTGCGCAAAGAGAATATTTTTGCTCCAGAGCTATCAGTGTCAACCTTGACTTTACGTTGATTCGGATACATTTTTACAAACTCCCGACAAATCATTTGATCCATTTGATCTGTTGTTACGCCCGATCCTGCTGCTGCGGCCTCCCATATAAGAATCCCAAAACTCCACAAGTCAACTTGATAAGAGTAAAGTGAATCATCATCTATCTCAGGAGCAATACTAAAGGGAGATCCAGTATAAGATTCCGTTCCATCACATCCACGAAGCCGTTTAGAACAACCAAAGTCAACCAGTTTAAAAGTACACAGAGCTGTGCCCGGATGTGTAACAATGATATTCTCTGACTTAAGATCTCGATAGATTACGTTACTGCCGGTATGCAAAAACTCTAAAACCTCTGAAAACTGTAAGGCAAGCTCCTTTGCCAGTGACACCCCCCCTGCAGGGGTTTGTTCAAAGCTTTTCTGTTTACACAGCAAGTCATGAAGTTCTACGCCATCAACAAACTCACTTATAATTACTTTTAACTGCACACTCAGGTAATCATCCTCACTTATATCATCCATACTATGGATAGGTATATATTTACCACTGTTTATATCCTGCATAATACATGCATGAACTTTGGCGACATTCGGATGAGAAGGTAATGCCAGACCAATAAGCTCACCCCGATTTTCTTTGAAATCGTCATAGCAGTTTCCATCGCCCTCATGGTAAGCGAGTGTTGTTTCTCCTTCTAACTGTCGATGAATCTTTACGGCATATGACGTATTTTCATTATCGATATATTTGTAGACAGCCCCAAAATTTCCTTCACCTAGTCCTTTTCCTTTTCTGAGACCAAAACACTTCCATAGTGCATCTTCATCATCTCTATAATCCTTACCCACTCCCCACACTCCCTCAAGTAACTCGAACCCTCCGGTTTTTTCTTCAATATCGTCAGGGGCAGCTCTGGCAGCAGGGGAAAAGTGAGGCTTTGCATCAGCCTCAGGCTGGCGGAGGCTTCTGCGTTCAATAGCAGTGTTTGTATCAGGATCACTCCGCTTCAGGCAACAGCAAAGCCTGGACTGAACCCAGGCAACGCAGTCTCTACCAAAACTGTTAGCATGGTTGGAAACGCCATCAGTACAAGCACCTCCAGACCCGTTAGAAGACTCAATTGAATCCGATCTACGCAGACTGAGCATTACATAAGCCTCCTATTGCCTACATACAGAAACACCCACTCAAACAGTGGCCTGAATATAAATGAGCTTGTACTTTACTCTCGCAACCATACAAACCCAGGGGGAACACAACTAAACAGACGGCCAGCCTCTTAAATTAAAGGTATATTTTTAAAAAGCAGAGAATTCCAAAAATCAAGCCTGAAAACACTCTACAAAAATAAACCTCATAATAAGAGGCAACGCAGAAGAAAAAGTTCCTTAAAAGCGACTTTTATATGTGCCATTATCTATTCACTGCGCGATAAACCGAAAACCCATCCTTGGTCAGCAAAGTTTCACAGTGGCCAAAAGCCTTTTGAATAATCGGCGGATAACGCAGGAAGCTATTGGCAACAATTCTCAGTTCACCTCCCCGGCGAAGCATCTGGTGCGACTGGGAGAGAAACTGCTCTGTCACTTCATAGTGTGTTTTAACACCCTGATGAAAGGGAGGATTGGAGATGATCATATCAAACTGACCGGTCACTTCTGAAAGGCCATCGCTGGGAAGTACTGTAAAAGACTCGCCCCCTGTAGCATTCATGGTTTTGTGACTGCTGGCCAGTGCCAGGGCATCACAGTCCACCAGCGTAAGATCACGCTCTCCTGACATAGCACTGATATAAGCCGAAATCACGCCAGCGCCACAACCAAAATCCAGCACTTTGCCGGAAGGCACCACATCCAGTGTTTCCAGAAGAACCTGAGTACCTCGATCCAGACGACCATGGCTGAAGACTCCGGGCAGCGAGGTAATTTGCATATTCATAGAAGCAGCGCTGACCAAAAACGTTTCAAAGTATTGCTCAGCCGTAAAATGATCCGGTTTACTTAATGGCTCTGAAGCTTCCAGCAATACACAGTGGCGGGCGTTATCCACACTCTTAACCACGCTAAAACTGCCCTTCAGCCGCTTTTTCCAGGATTTGATGCCTTCATCATTTTCACCGACCAGCCAGACGGGGGCGCCTTCCGGTAAAAAGTTCAGCACCATCTCAAGCCAGAAGTCCATCAATGGCTTACTCTTCTGAAGAAAAACCAGAACACCATCAACAGGGCGGGAAAACTCATCGGGAAGCACCGGCGCAAAGGTCAGAGAAAATCGATCGGTTAAACGACTTTCTATTGGAAGTAGACGCCGATAAGCACTGAAATCCCGGGTTAATGCGGTGATAAAGCCAACACCATCATCCAGCAGACGCATTGCGAGATCATCAGCAGGCAAACCAACCACAACAAGGTGCTCAAGCTCGAATTGTTCCTGATTACGGATGACCAACTGGGACGGATTGGATAATGGGAGAAAAGTCATAGATCTCAACGTTGGTAACGGATGGGTAACAGATGCACTTAAATCAGGCACTTATACATTAATAGCCTCGCCCTTTCCATGCCCACTCCCATAAAAGCTTTCATGGAAATACGGATTTACAAGGCAAAGCCGCAAGCATAGCATTCGCCGCCAATGACGATCAGTATGGAGTTTTCTGATGACTGAACCACAGGGTGATCTGGTTCTGCGAACACTGGCTATGCCTGCTGACACCAATCCCAATGGTGACATTTTTGGTGGCTGGATTATGTCCCAGATGGACATTGCCGGAGGTCTCGCCGCCAAAAACCGCTGTAATACCCGGGTATCAACCGTAGCTGTTGAGTCCATGAGCTTTATTCATCCAGTCAAGGTTGGTGATGTGGTTTGCTGTTATGCTGATATTATTCGCGTCGGCAACACCTCTATGCGCATCAAGCTTGAAGTGTGGATTCTTTCTCACCCTTTCAAATCAGAACAGCGTCATAAGGTCACTGAGGGATTATTCACATACGTTGCGATAGACGACAACGGAAACCCTGTACCTGTAGAAAGAAACTGAAAACCGGACCCATCTCATGAAACAGAAGACCATTCTTGTCGGCATCGCCGGCGCCTCCGCTTCAGGTAAAAGCCTTCTGGCGGATACTCTGGTTGAAGAACTCCAGTCTGAGCATCTGTGTGTTATTTCTGAAGATTCTTACTACAAGGATCAGAGCCACTTAAGCATGGAAGAACGGGTTCGAACCAATTATGACCACCCGGAGTCCATGGATCATGACCTGATGCTGGAACAGATGATTCAGCTGAAGAATGGTGAAGAAATCGACGTACCACTCTACGATTATACCCAACACAATCGTCGTAAAGACACCCGAAAGGTCAATCCGGCACGGGTCGTTATTTACGAGGGAATATTGCTCTTTACCAATCCGGCTATCCGGGAAGCCTTTGACCTTCGCTTCTTTATGGACACCCCTCTGGACATCTGTCTGATCCGCCGGATGAAGCGGGACATCCTCAGCCGTGGCCGCGATGTAGACTCAGTCATCAAGCAGTACCTGGAAACAGTTCGTCCAATGTATATGCAGTTCATCGAGCCAGCACGCCAGCACGCGGACCTGATTATTCCTCATGGTGGAAAAAACCGGATTGCCATTGATCTGATCAAAACCCAGATCCGCAATCTGATTGACTAGGGGTGTTCTCAGGGTGGAGATTCAGCATTTATTCCTTATTTTAATGGGTTAAAGATTGAACCACAAAGTTCACAAAGAATACGAAGAAGCGCTTTTCTTTTCCTTTGTGCTCTTTGTGAACTTTGTGGTTCAAAAATCTCTGCGCCCCCGTTGGCGGGAGGGGGAACACAGTGAACCATGAGGCCAGTGATCACACTCTCGTTTCAACCAGCCTTCCATTTCTATAGTCGTCTATGTATACTTCAGCCGTATAAGCGTCAAAACACGCCCTTTTTTTTCGCCCTTAGAAAACACACTGGGTCCGGCTAACCTTCTCTTCTCTGAAGGTGGATCTCCCCAGATCGTCTTGGCTGTCCGGCCGCTTGTACATCACATTTTCCGTATAACCAGAGCAAATGTAAGTGCTTCAGACTGTACTACCCCCGGGTCATAAGGTTCAGTGAAGTGCTGCATGATTGCGATGAAGAGTTACCATGCGCGTAGAAGCTGATATCAAGCTGGGTTTTAAAGACGTACTGTTCCGCCCTAAACGTTCAACCCTGAAAAGCCGTTCACAGGTTAGCCTGGAGCGTACTTTCCGATTTGTTCACACCGACCAGGAGTGGACAGGTGTTCCAGTCATTGCCGCCAACATGGATACGGTAGGTACCTTTTCAATGGCGCTGGCGCTGGCTGAGCACAAGATGCTGACCGCTGTGCACAAACACTACACCGTAGAAGAGTGGAAAGCATTCCTCGATGATGCGCCTGAAGGCATTGAAGACCGCATTATGGTCAGCAGCGGCACTTCTGACAGCGATTTTGAAAAGATGGCGAAAATCCTGTCACTGAATGACAAGCTCCGTTTTATCTGTATCGATGTCGCTAATGGCTACTCCGAGCACTTCGTTGAGTTCGTTTCCCGTGTCCGTCAGCGCCACCCGAACAAAGTCATCGTCGCTGGCAACGTGGTGACCGGTGAAATGGTTGAAGAGCTGATTCTGAAAGGTGCTGATATTGTTAAAGTCGGCATCGGTCCTGGCTCCGTCTGTACAACCCGCGTGAAAACCGGCGTAGGTTACCCACAACTGTCCGCCGTTATTGAGTGCGCAGACGCTGCTCACGGTGTTGGCGGTCAGGTTATTTCTGATGGTGGCTGTACCTGTGCTGGCGATGTCTCCAAAGCGTTTGGCGCTGGCGCAGACTTCGTCATGATCGGCGGCATGTTTGCTGGTCACGATGAGTCCGGCGGTGAGCTGGTGGAAGAAGATGGCAAACAGTTCCGTCTGTTCTATGGCATGAGCTCCACAACAGCAATGGATCAACACTCCGGTGGCGTTGCCAACTACCGCGCCTCTGAAGGCAAAACCGTTAAGGTGCCTTACCGCGGACCAATCCTGGAAACGATTCAGGACATCCTGGGTGGCGTACGCTCTACCTGCACTTATGTAGGCGCAGCGCAATTAAAAGAGCTGTCCAAACGAACCACATTTATCCGGGTTCAGGAACAGGAAAACCGCATTTTCAATTAATGCATCTTTAGCCACAAAGCTCACAAAAAGAAATCTTTTCCTTTGTGAGCTTTGTGGCTCAAAGCATCAATAAGCCGCAGAAATCCCCCGCTGATCAAACTCAGCCTTGATCGCATCCAGCTGCTCAGTGGATGGCGGTCTTACCGTTTCCAGCTCATAGCCATCCTTAAACGCATCCCATTTATGAACACCCAGGCTGTGATAAGGCAGAATCTCCACCTTTTCAACACAATCCATCTTCTCCACCATCTCTGCCAGCATTGCGGCATACAGCGGATCAACGGTATACCCTTCCACCACCACATAGCGGATCCAGGTTGGTTTTTTCAGCTCCTGCAGATACATGGCAAAATTACGGGTGTACTTGCTGGTGACATAGGTCAGCTTCTGGTGCATTTCCTCATCCATATGCTTGATGTCCAGCAGCACCAGATCCGTGTATGACAGCAGCCGTTCAATATCCGGAGTGATACGCTTGGTAAAGCCATTAGTATCAAGACAGGTATGAATACCATGCTCTTTTAGTGCCTTGAAAAGGTCCGCAACGAACTCTGCCTGAAGCAGTGGTTCTCCACCCGTCACCGTTACACCACCGGTCAGAAAGCTCTTAACCTTGAGGATCTTCTCCAGAACCTCTTCATGGCTCAGTACCTCACCACCATCACGCAGATCCCAGGTATCGCGGTTATGACAATACCGGCATCGCATATGGCAGCCCTGCATAAACACAACGTAACGAATACCCGGCCCATCTACCGTTCCAAATGAGTCCATGGAATGGACACGACCAAGGGACATGGCGACTCTCCTGTTAACCCAAAAGAGTTGCTGCAAAAGGATCTCCCTTTCCCAGCAACCCTGAATGCCATGAGCAAAAAAAGGCCAGCAAAGCTGGCCTTTTATATTTAAATACCCGTGTTTACCGTTACAGCGAGCCGGTAAAGGTACGAGTGATAACGTCACGCTGCTGCTCTGGTGTCAGAGAGTTGAAGCGCACCGCATAACCGGAAACACGGATGGTCAGAGAAGGATACTTCTCAGGGTTCTCCATCGCATCTTCCAGCATCTCACGGTTCATGACGTTTACGTTCAGGTGTTGACCACCTTCATGGCCCTTCTCGTGATGGAAGTAACCATCCATCAGGCCTACCAGATTCTTGCGACGACCATCTTCATCCTTACCCAGTGCCTTTGGCACGATAGAGAAGGTGTAAGAGATGCCATCCTTCGCATAGGCAAACGGCAGCTTGGCAACAGAACTCAAAGAAGCAACCGCACCGCTGGTGTCACGACCGTGCATTGGGTTGGCACCCGGGCCAAATGGCTGACCTGCACGACGCCCGTCTGGGGTAGTACCGGTCTTCTTACCATACACCACATTGGAGGTAATGGTCAGAACGGACTGGGTCGGAATCGCATCACGGTACATTTTGTGAGAAGCCACTTTCTTCATGAAAGTTTCTACCAGCTCACAGGCAATCGTGTCCACGCGCTCTTCGTTGTTACCAAACTTCGGAAAATCACCTTCGATCTCGAAGTCAATGGCAATTCCGTCTTCATCACGAACCGGCTTAACTTTTGCGTACTTGATAGCAGACAGGGAGTCAGCAGCAACAGACAGACCCGCAATACCACAAGCCATGGTACGAATGACATCACGATCATGAAGTGCCAGCTGGGCAGCTTCATAAGAGTACTTGTCGTGCATATAGTGAATGCAGTTCAGCGCAGTGACATACTGAGTAGCCAGCCAGTCCATCAGCTTGTCAAAGCTTGCATAAACTTCATCGTAATCCAGATACTCAGAAGTGATCTTATCAGCCTTTGGACCAATCTGAATTTTCAGCTTCTCATCAATACCACCATTGATGGCGTACAGCAGCGTTTTACCCAGGTTGGCGCGAGCACCAAAGAACTGCATCTGCTTACCTACGATCATTGGCGATACGCAGCAGGCAATCGCGTAATCATCGCTGTCCATATCCGGACGCATCAGATCATCGTTTTCGTACTGGATGGAGCTGGTATCGATAGAGACCTTGGCACAGTACTCTTTAAAGCCCATTGGCAACTGCTCAGACCACAGAACCGTGATGTTTGGCTCTGGAGATGGCCCCATGGTATACATGGTGTTCAGGAAACGGAATGCGTTCTTGGTCACCAGAGTACGACCATCAAGCCCCATACCACCGATGGATTCAGTCGCCCAGATTGGATCACCAGAGAACAGCTGATCGTATTCAGGCGTACGCAGGAAACGAACCATACGCAATTTCATGACGAAGTGGTCGATCATTTCCTGAGCATCAGTTTCAGTGATCTTACCCGCTTCGAGATCGCGCTGGATGTAAACATCCAGGAATGTAGCCGTACGCCCCAGTGACATGGCTGCGCCATTCTGGGATTTAACTGCGGCCAGATAACCGAAGTAGGTCCACTGAACCGCTTCACGGGCCGAGGTAGCAGGACCACTGACATCACAACCGTATTTGGCCGCCATCTCTTTGATCTGCATCAGAGCCTTGATCTGCTCCATAATCTCTTCACGCAGCTGAATGGTGCGATCAAGATTTTCACCAGACTCCAGAACAGCGTCCAGAGACTTATGCTGGGCTTTCTTATCAACAACCAGACGATCAATACCGTATAGCGCGATACGACGATAGTCACCAATGATACGGCCACGACCATAAGCATCTGGAAGACCAGTGATTACACCAGACTTACGGCAATTACGAATGTCTGCCGTATAGACATCAAAAACACCCGCATTATGGGTCTTACGATAGTCTGTGAAGATTTTATTGACGGTATCATCCAGCTTACGGCCATAAACTTCGCAGGAAGTTTCAACCATACGGATGCCACCGTTAGCGATGATGGCTCGCTTCAGCGGCTTCTCGGTCTGCAAACCTACGATGGTCTCCAGATCTTTGTTGATATAGCCAGCATCGTGAGAAGTAATGGTGGATGGCAGGTCAGTATCAAAATCAAGAGGCGCGTGGGTGCGGTTCTCTTCCTTAATACCTTCCATAACATCAGCCCACAGACGGTCTGTAGCTTCAGTAGATCCGGCCAGGAAAGAACTGTCACCTTCATAAGGCGTGTAGTTTTTCTGGATAAAGTCACGAACATTGATGCTTTCTGACCAGTCGCCGGAAGTGAATCCTTCCCATGCTGCTGGCAGTTCGCTGGTGGTTACAGTCATACTAAGAGGCTCCTGATAAGTTGGAGAATTCTTTGGGAATGCTGCTCCCGGGTCAGTCAGACTGCATATGGATATAGCGGTGACACCAACTTGATCTGCATCAATGTAAGAAAATCATTGTCGGCGTATTGTTTGCCTATCTCGAGGGGACGAAGACATGGTGATACTACATCATCACAAAAGCCTTTCGCCCTATATAGTCATACCGCACGTGTAAAGCTGGCCAACCCGGTGAATAAGAAATAATTGCAGTCAAAGTATCGTATGTACGGCAATTCCACTATCAGTGCTAATACCTATTAATCATAAAAAAACAAAAGACAAACTCAAACAAGAATTAACAAAAAAGAAAGACGATTTAATTTTATTAATAATCTGCCAATTAGCAAAAAATAGTTATTACCAATAGTCAGACATTCAAAAAAATTATGAAAGCAATCAACGATCTATTTTTATGAATGCTATGCTTTGTTTCTATTAATTCTTTTTAATTTCGCTTTTCAAAAAACCAACGACACTCATAATATATTGTCGCAGCTTTTCAAGCGGTTTTAACAAATAGTTTAAGTAGTGTTACCTATTCATACCTAAAATGGGTTTGTCTACCATCGTTGATCAAATAAAGACATTTATCCATTTCTGGGAGAGGATGAACAGGAGGTAGTTATGAGCAAATATATTTACACAACTATTTACGAACAATTCACGGGGCTTAAGCC
Organism: uncultured Endozoicomonas sp.; assembly: GCA_900299555.1. Lineage (GTDB taxonomy): Bacteria > Pseudomonadota > Gammaproteobacteria > Pseudomonadales > Endozoicomonadaceae > Endozoicomonas. Next base: position 21,887 of record OODV01000165.1, on the reverse strand, counting down.
ACCCGAGCCAAAAGATCACAAGCCTCGCCGACGCAGAGGCTTTGGCCATCCGTATCGTATGCGTTTAAATATGCAGGAAAATGCGGCCCAGGGCAGTGAACTCCTTTCCTCTTCACACGAACCGGAAAGAGATGTCTTCGAACAGGCGCAGATTTCTGTATTTCAGCCAACGGTGAAAAAACAGTCCGTTCGCAGATTTACATCAGGAAACCAGGCCTATCGCAGCAACAGCACCATGAGCAGCCACACACCGATGCCTGAAGACCGACACGGCAACTCTGAACCTAAGGTGACCTACAAAAAGCGTCGTCAGTATGGCCCATCCAGCCTTGGCCTTAGTTCTTCTATGGGCAGAGATGGGAGCGACAGCTCTGATTACTAATCACACCTTTTGAATTTTAATCTGATCATTTCTTTATACTGAAACTACCTAAAGCTCATTCGCCAGAATTTCCCAGGATAATGATTGCACCAGCACCTGTTCTAACAGGTGCTGGTGAATTGTCAGTACCGTTGTTGCTGACAGTTAATGAACCAGAATTAAAGCGTTCTTTCCTGTAAATAACTTTCGTAATCCGGGATCTGTCGATTGTGAGACTGCCCCAATAAGTCTGAAGAGAAAATATAGTCTGCGGAACTCTGATTACAGGCAACAGGAATATTCCATACTGCGGCAATTCTCAGCAATGCCTTAACATCCGGGTCATGAGGCATTGGTTCAAATGGATCCCAGAAGAACACCAGCAGATCAAGTTTACATTCAGAAATCAAAGCACCTATCTGCTGGTCACCACCCAGTGGACCACTGATAAATTTAGTAATTGGCATTGAGAGCTCTTTTTCAAGAAGGCTCCCCGTGGTTCCAGTCGCAAAAAGGTTATGGCCATCCAGCTTATCTTTATGGCGCAGACTCCAATGCACCAACTCACCTTTCTTATTATCATGAGCAACCAGAGCAATACTCTTTTTTGGAGAAACGCTATGTTCTTTATAAATCATAAAGTACTTCTACTCTTTTTTCAGCAATAAAAGATATAAACCATTACTAAACGGTAAGCTGAGCATTACAGTTATTTAAACACCAAAGCAGGTGTTTTCTGAATAATTTTATTCTCGCTGAAAAACAAGCATCGCTACAACAAAAAAAATGCTGTTACCTTTTAGAAAAGCAACAGCATTGGTCAGGCTCAATAAATATTTCAATTTATCAATAGCAACAGGCTACTAATTACGACAAATATTTAATCATTACACCTGCAGCAACTGCAGAGCCAATGACCCCAGCCACGTTAGGTCCCATGGCATGCATCAACAGGAAGTTCTGTGGATTCGCCTCAAGCCCCAGCTTATTAGATACCCTCGCAGCCATTGGTACAGCCGACACACCAGCAGAACCAATCAGCGGGTTTACCTTGGTAGACGACAACCGATTCATCAGCTTCGCCATCAGGACACCACTGGCGGTACCGATACAGAAAGCAACAATACCCAGAGTAAGAATTCCCAGTGTTTCCACCTGCAGGAACTTATCAGCACTCAGCTTGGATCCGACAGACAATCCGAGGAAAATAGTCGTGATGTTAATCAGGGCATTTTGAGCCGTATCGGACAGGCGCTCAACCACACCACACTCTTTCATCAAATTACCAAAACAGAACATACCCAGCAGCGGTGCGGCATCAGGCAACAACAGAGCCACCAGCACCAGCAGCAAAATCGGGAAAACTATCTTCTCCGTTTTGCTCACCGGGCGAAGCTGTGTCATGACAATCTTCCGCTCTTCAGCAGTGGTCAGTGCTTTCATAATAGGCGGCTGAATCAATGGAACCAGAGCCATGTATGAATAGGCAGCCACAGCAATGGCACCCAGCAGATGTGGAGCCAGCACACTGGAAACGTAGATTGCTGTCGGGCCATCGGCACCACCGATAATTCCGATAGCCGCTGCATCAGCCAGACTGAAATTCATCAACCCCATTGAGCTCAACACAATGGCACCAAACACAGTGGCAAAAATACCAAACTGGGCTGCCGCACCAAGAAACAGGGTTTTCGGATTGGCCAGCAGCGGACCAAAGTCCGTCATTGCGCCCACTCCCATGAATATCACCAGTGGAGCCACTCCACTGCCAATGGCAACACTGTAGAACTGATAAAGGACACCGTTCGCATACCCGGCATCAGCAACAATATTACCAATCAGAGTCCGTGTCGCTGCATTGGCCTCATTGTATAGACTATAGAGCTGATCAGGGGTTGCAGAGACACTGCCCAGCGCCTCTGAAATGGCCTGCACTACAACTGGGTTGGCAACATGCAGCGCCTGTTCAATGGCAGAGAACGCCAGCCCTGCCTGGGGAATATTGGCAAGGATCCCACCAAAGCCAATAGGTACCAACAGCAACGGCTCGAATTGCTTCCGGATGGCCAGGTACAGAAGACCAAAGCCAACCAGAATCATGGCGAACTCTCCGGTGGTGATGTTATATAACCCGGAGCCCTCCCAGAGCGTTATAAGCTTTTCCATGGCATTTTTTCTCTTTAACCGCTTTTTATTAAGCCAGGGCAAGCAGGGTATCACCCACCGCTACACTGTCACCTTCACGTACATCGACCGACGTCACCTGTCCGGAACGCGGAGCACGAACTTCCGTTTCCATCTTCATCGCTTCCAGGATCAGCAGAACATCCCCCTCCTGAATACTCTGACCAGGAGTGACATTAACTTTCCAGATATTACCAGCAAGAGGAGCGGGCATCGGTTCACCGGAAACGGCTGATGCACTGGCAGGCTGAACCACAGGAGTGGAGGCCGAAACCAGCTGAGCAACATCCCCACCTTCAGACACCTGAACGGTATAAGCATTACCATTCACCTTGACGGTATAAACAGAATCATCACCAGGTTTTGCCGACACAGCAGGCACAGGTTCTGCCACGGGCTCAGTACCCGGTGCGGGTTCAAACGCATCGGAATTACCGCGATTCTGCAGGAACTTAAGGCCTACCTGAGGGAACAAGGCGTAGGTTAGAACGTCATCCACTTTCTGCTCTGCAAGCTTGAGCCCTTTCTCTTTTGCAAGGCCATTCAGTTCAGCTGTCAGTTTTTCGAACTCAGATTCAAGCAGGTCAGCTGGACGACAGGTGATCGCTTCCTTACCATCAAGAACTCTGTCCTGAAGGCTTTTATTAAACGGAGCTGGAGCTGCCCCGTATTCACCTTTCAAAATCCCCTGAGTCTCTTTGGAGATGGTCTTATAGCGCTCACCGGTCAATACGTTGAGGACCGCCTGGGTACCAACAATCTGGGAAGTGGGTGTTACCAGTGGAATCATGCCCAGATCTTCACGGACTCTGGGAATCTCCTGAAGTACCTCATCGAACTTATCACTGGCGCCCTGCTCTTTCAGCTGACTTTCCATATTGGTGAGCATGCCGCCAGGCACTTGAGCAATCAGTATTCTGGAATCGACACCACGCAGCTGACCTTCAAATTTCGCGTATTTTTTCCGCACAACCCGGAAGTAAGCAGCCACTTCTTCCAACTTATGCAGATCAAGGCCCGTATCACGCTCCGTGCCCTGCAATGCTGCAACGATTGCCTCCGTTGGAGAGTGTCCATAGGTCATGGACATGGAAGAGATGGCCGTATCGACTCGATCCACACCGGCTTCAACCGCTTTGAGCAGTGACATGGAAGAAAGGCCGGAGGTTGCATGGCAATGCAACTGAACTTCCAGATCGGTTTCTTTCTTGAGCCTGGAAACCAGCTCATAAACGTCAGTCGGCGTAATAATGCCTGACATATCCTTAATACAGAGAGAGTCTGCCCCCAGATCCTCGACCTCCTTGGCCAGAGAGACCCAGCTATCCATCGTATGAACAGGGCTGGTCGTGTAAGAGATCGTACCCTGAGCATGGGCACCCTGCTTCTTCACAGCCTTCATGGCCTGCATCAGGTTACGGGGATCGTTCATGGCATCAAATACCCGGAACACATCCATACCATTGGCAACGGCACGCTCAACAAACTTATCAACGACATCGTCAGCATAGTGACGGTATCCCAGCAGATTCTGTCCTCTTAATAGCATCTGCTGACGGGTCTTCGGCATGGCTTTTTTCAGCTCACGCAGCCGTTCCCAGGGATCTTCGCCCAGAAAGCGGATACAGGCATCAAAGGTAGCGCCCCCCCAGGTTTCGAGAGACCAGTAGCCGATCTGATCCAGCTGTTCTGCGATCGGCAACATATCTTCAATGCGAAGGCGGGTAGCAAATAGTGACTGATGGGCATCCCTCAACACCACATCGGTAACACCCAGCGGCTTTTGTACGTCAGACATAACCCTTATTTATCCCCCGGTTATTGGCGTTTTTCTGCTTGAGCTTTTTTTGTTCTGTGCATCTGAATGGCTGCACTGATGGCAGCTACCAGTTCACCCTGATCATTGGATGAAGATGGCTGGCTATTCACTGTAATGCGATTGGATGCACCTGATGGTGCCCGTTCCTGGAAATATCGATCGATGATTTTTGACATCAGGCTGGTTACCAGCACCAATAGCGTCAGAAACAGGAAAACAAAGCCCATTCCAAAGAGCATCAGGCTGGAACCTTCTGAAATAAGGTCCGATGGATTCATCAAGTAAGTCCTTTGTTTTTTCAGGCTTGAAGGTCCGGTAAATCTCCCCAGGCAGATTTGCCCTACCGGAACCATTCTTGATTATTATTTCCATGAACAGGCTCATGGCTCTTTTCTAGCTCATGGCTGTCTTATGCCTTCCCGTGGCCGCGTCAGTATTCTACTGAACAGTGTGTAATAAGCAATCAGTCATCCAGACTATGTTGTCATATAAGCCGAACCAGAAGCCCCAGACCACCTTCGACAGCATTGCGCATAATAGAAGGTTGCCTCAGACCCGGAAAAAATTCACCGACGTAAATCAATGAAAGCCGGCCAACCCTAGAGATTGGCCTTGGGATGCTAGGCGGCTTTTGCCAGATCGGAGCAGAGAATTTCTAGAATGGCATCGGCCTCACGGAGAGAACGGATTCGCTCAAACAGGTTCTGCGCTTCCGGATACGCTTTACGCAGATAGTTCAGCCACTGCTTCAATCGGGAGGGATGGTATTGCCATTTCCCATTTTTGCGATCCCGGTCACTTAACTGCAAAATCAACTGCAATACCGATGGCCAGCTCATCGGACCAACGGCCTCACGAATCATAGCCGTAATATTCGGTGTCACCAGTGACGGGCGCCCTACCATCAAATCAGTACAGCCAGAAACGCTCTGACAGCGCATGGCATCGTCATGACTCCAGATTTCACCATTGGCAATCACCGGTATCGCCAGATTCTCACGAATTTTACCGATGTACTCCCAGTACGCGGGCGGACGATAACCTTCAACCTTGGTACGGGCATGGACAGCCAACTCTGAAGCTCCGGCCTGCTCGATTGCCCTGGCATTTTCCAGAAATAAAGACTTATCTTCATAGCCAAGGCGGATTTTGGCGGTCACTGGAAGCTCATCAGGCACCGCATCACGCACGGCCTTTACAATGCTAAAGAGTTCATCCGGATCACGCAGTAACACCGCACCACCACGGTTCTTATTCACCCCTTTCGCCGGACAGCCAAAATTGATGTCCACCCCCGGTGAACCTAACTTAACCGCCCGGGCCGCATTTAACGCCATATACTCCGGGCTACTGCCAAGCAGTTGAAGACGAACGGGTGTCCCATTGGAAGTTCTGGCGCCCTGCAGTAGTTCCGGACAGGTACGATAAAACACCCGGTTTGGTAACAGGGTTTCGGTCACCCTGACAAACTCGGTAACACAGAGATCAAAGGTATTGATGCCGGTCAGCAGATCACGCATATCATGATCCATAACGCCTTCCATCGGCGCCAGTATCAGCCGCATGGCATGCCTCTTGAGTGGTAAAGGAGCAGATTCTACCGTCAGTGAACCCGATATCAAAATAAGGAGCACTCCCAATCAGACTCTTCTTCTGTTGAAAGAGAATGATGCTTTACCCAATAGCCTGCACTCACTATGCTTGCAGCTTTTCAGCCTTGAAACAGACAACCGTGCCCGATCGTCAATCAACCTCTCATAGCAAGAGTCAGCTCAGCACCGCTGCCATCCATTGGGAAAATGACCTGCCCATTTCCACCCAGTTCGATGATTTCTATTTTTCCAGAGTTTCAGGTGTTGCCGAGTCACGCCATGTCTTTCTGGAGCAGAACCACCTGACTGGACGCTTTCAGATATTAACGCCCGGAGCCACCTTCACCATCGGAGAAACCGGCTTTGGAACCGGGCTGAATTTTCTGTGTGCATGGCAGTTATTTTTAGAGAATGCCCCAAATGATTGCTCTCTGAACTTTATCAGCACCGAAAAATACCCACTGAAACCGGATGACCTGCATAAGGCGCTTGGGGCATTTGAGGAATTATCCCATTTGACCCATGAAATGGTCAGTGCGTATAAGCTAGACCCAGAAAACATCAACTTGCAATTCTTTGACAGTGCATCGAACAAAAGCATTCATTTAAGCGTGCTGATTGGTGACATACTCAACACGCTCCCCCGCTTCAACAAAAAGGTCGACGCGTGGTTTCTGGACGGTTTTTCCCCAGCAAAAAATCCGGATATGTGGCAGCCGGGCCTATTTCAAACCCTGAAGGCAAAAAGTCATGAGCAGGCAACCTATGCAACGTTTACAGCAGCAAGACTGGTCCGCGACGGTCTTACCAACGCTGGATTCTCCGTAACCAGACAACCCGGCTTTGGCAAGAAAAGAGACATGATTTCAGGTCAGCTTATTCCTTCTTCCGGCTTACCCACTGCAACCAAACCCTGGTTTGCTCCAGCTCGACATCAGAACCCCGATAAGAGTGCCATTATCATTGGTGGCGGCCTCGCTGGCTGCAGTACAGCCTGGTCTCTGGCCAAACGTGGCTGGCAGGTTACCATACTGGAGCAACACGACAGCCTGGCCTGTGAGGCATCCGGAAATCCTCAAGGCGTGCTCTACGCCAAACTCTCTGCAGACAATACGCCTCTAAGCCAGTTTATTGTGAAAGGATACCATTACACCCTCCGCCTACTGAAAATACTGGAGGTTCAAGAGTCGTCCTCTTTTTTATGGCAACAGTGCGGCGTCATTCAGCTGGCGATTGATGAGAAAACCAATCGGCGATACCAGACACTGGATACACAGCACCCTGACACGTTATTGAAATACCTTGATGATCAGCAGCTGTCGGAAATAGCAGGCCTTACTATCAATTCTCCCGGACTCTACTTCCCGGAAGCCGGCTGGGTTAACCCGCCCGCCTTTTGTCGTGCATTGGCCAACCATCCAAACATCAAGGTCGTGACCAATACCGTCGTTACAAGGCTCGAAGCTTCTGAGCAGGGCTGGATCATTAACACCAGAGACAAAGCTCTCAAATGCAAAACCGTGGTCATTGCCCAGGGAACCGCCAGCCATCGACTGCCACTACTGGATTACCTGCCTCTTAAAGCAATCCGCGGCCAGATCACTCAAGTAAAAGCAACCACCGAAAGTAAGCAACTGGCGAGCTGTGTTTGTGGCGAAGGTTATATTGCACCCGCTATAGATGATGCACATACCATGGGAGCAACCTTCCACTTTAAAGATAACAGCACAGAAGTTCGTGAAGCAGATCACAAAGAAAATCTGGCAATGCAGGCAGAGTACTTTCCCGCAATGTATCAGTCTCTGGGGGGGAGCGAGACAACCGTCACTGGTGGCAGAACCGGTTTCCGGTGTACGACACCAGATTACCTTCCTGTAGTCGGCCCCGTTGTAAACACTGATCACTTTCTGGAGATTTACGCACCACTGCGTAAGAACAGCAAACTAATGATTACCGAAACACCTGACTACCTGGATGGACTTTATATTACGGCAGGCCATGGTTCCAGAGGTATGATTTCCTGCCCAATAGCGGGGGAAACCCTGGCAACCATGATCACGGGTATGGAGACAGAAGCACTTGATAACGAACAGAGCCCATCAATGAGTACAAAACTTCTTGAGGCACTTCACCCTTCCCGTTTTCTGATCCGCGATCTGATTCGGAACAAGGTTTAGGTACCTTTCAGGGGAGAAGAGCAATAGACCCAAAAGCGACGCCAGAAGCCTGTCAGCCCCAACCAGCCCGCAGGGAAAGAAACCAGACTTAGTCAGTGACAAGTCCGACCGCTAGGTAAATATCGCAACAAAACAGGTAGCAATACTCAGGGATGAGTTGGCAACGGCTGTCTATCTTATTAACCATGACTTAGGCAACACATCGTTGCCTGCTCATGAAGCTCCTGTTTCAATCCATTCAGCAAACTGCGTCCGGGCAACTTAATCTTTCTCTGAGTTGCCCGCTTTTTTATGGTGAACATTTATCCCTCAACGTATTTGGAATTGCCATCTGCCGACAAGGTAGTGAACGCAGCCTGCAACGTAGCAACTTCAAAGGCGAAGGTTATATTAATCATCCTCCCAGACAGACCCCCGTACCTTTTAAGCCACAGTAACCTCCGGGATTTTTAGCCAGATACTGCTGGTGATACTCTTCTGCGTAATAAAAAGAAGGAGCATCACGGATCTCTGTTGTAATGTCTGGATAGCCCTTCTGCTTCAAAGAACTTGAAAAACTTTCTTTGGAATTATGTACCTGCTCAGCCTGTTCTTCAGTGGTTGTATAAATAGCCGAGCGATACTGGGTACCCACATCGTTACCCTGTCTCATCCCCTGGGTTGGGTCGTGAGACTCCCAGAACACCTTCAATAATTCATGAACCGATACTGCCTGAGGGTCATAAACCACCATCACGATCTCTGTATGTCCGGTCTCTCCAGAGCATACTTCTTCATACGTTGGGTTAGGAGTATATCCCCCAGCGTAACCAACCGCCGTTGTATAAACCCCTGGCAGTTGCCAGAACAATCGCTCCGCCCCCCAGAAACAGCCCAGACCAAAATAGATGGTCTGCAAAGGATCTGGAAAGGGAGGCTTCAGTGGATGCCCGTTAACAAAATGCATCGCAGGAACTGGCATGCCCTCCAGGTGGCCTGGCAAGGCTCTGTCGATAGATGGAAGTTGCTGTTTATCGGGGTCTTTACGAAAGAATGTCATGATACGGTCCTCCCTGACAGAGATCATAACAGAATCAGTTTTTTTCCCAGCAAAGAACATCAAGAATATTTATTGCTCCCCCAGAGTCAATAGCGCAGGATCCAACCGCTGATCAAACCAGTTATAACGCCAGTCAAGGTGCGCACCAGTGACTCTGCCGGTGGCACCGACTTCACCAATGATCTGCCCCCGCTTAATCGAAGCACCATCTTTTACCGCCACCTTGCTCAAATGAAGGAAACTGGAAAAAATACCATGACCATGATCAAGAATGATTGTGCCACCTGAGTAATACAGGTCTGAGTCAGCCAACCTGACAATGCCATCAGCAGGTGCGGCGACCGGTGTTCCCGTTGGAACTGCAATATCCAGACCATAATGAGGGCGCCCCGGCTTGCCGTTATAGACTCTCTGACTACCATACACGCCACTGATCCTGCCCTTTACCGGCCAGCCAAAACCATTAAAGAGATCAACCTGCTCTGTGTCAGGAACTCTTGCCTCACGAACCTTCTGCGCTTCATTTCGAATACGGGATAAAAAACGTTCATCCGGTGTAACATACTTTTTAGCAATACCGGTCAGTCGTTGAATATTATATTCCCGAGGTTTCAGCTGCAGGTAATTTGTTTTTAATTCACCGCTGGCATACTGTTCAATATAAGAGTGTTCAAGCTCTGCATCTCGACCAAAGCCAAGAACAAATCGGCCATCTTTTGCAACCCTCACTTCCTGATTGTTATATATGATTTTACTGCCAGGTGAAGCCTGACCAACAAAAATCCCTCCTGGCGTAAGCTGGCTCTGTAATCCCTCAGCCATGGTCACCAGCGACCACATCAGAACAATAAACCCTGTAACGAAGCGCATTGTAAGCTTCTCCCGTGTTAACCTGCTATATCTCATATTATCGGCATTTTGACTTTTACCAAAACCATGGAATAGTATGAAAATCCACCCGATAAGACTGGAATAATAAACCGGGAGAACAGGCAAGACTAAAGTACAGGATCATGACTATACTGACTTTCAAGTAACCTACTTTTTGGAGGGGCAAATTTATAGTCGTGCCACTCAACTCCAAAACAATCTTCGCCGTCCACTCATATAATAAGAACAGGATGTCATTATGGATTATATAATTCTGGGTACAGCCTTTATCATGCCTGTGATCTATGGCTTTAGTATTCTTTTTTCAATGCTCACAGGCAACGCCCCGGATTTAACAGATATTCATGGCTGAGCCATGCTCTATACTCTGTCTCTCATAAGTCGCCACCGGGCGGCTTACTTTCTGAAGATCCTGATTTAACTGTTCCGCAAAAGCCTTTACACGTCTCCAATCTGTGAACTCAGTATTCTGCGTAGTGTCGGTAGGGCCACCGGTCAGTTTCATGATCAGCCGGATCATTTGCTTATCAACCCAACGGTATTGGGTATACAACAGCGCACCTGCAAACACTTCAACTCTATCGGGAGTCCATGAAATCTGCTTCAAAAACTTCTGCAGGTAACGGTTATTATGAGGATCCCGTCGTTCAAGTTTCCTGGCCGTCAGATTGACGGAGAAGAAATAACTGGGAATCGTAGCGAGCTGATCACTGTACTTCTCGATAAACTGGTAGCACTCTGGATGATGCTTGCCGTAGCGGATAGAGCTTCCCAAAATTACCCCGTCAAATGACTCAAGGGAGAAGTCATCTTTCAGCTCCGTAATGGAAATAACCACCGTGTCATGGCCTGAATGTGTCAGGCAATAGTCAATTCTTTCAGTAATTTTTCGGGTCTGCCCTTCACATCCCATATACAGCAAGGCTAAACGAGACATATCAAAAAAAGGATCTCAGCAGTAAAACATTGAACAGATAGTAACCAACTTATAAGTCAGTATTGTTAACTCAGATCAATAAAGCAGTGGAAAGCGGATAATCCCGTACCAGGATTCTCAAATACCAAAATACCACCTGCCCGATATGAACAGGTGGTATTTTTCATGGAAGAACTGAATACCAGCCCCTAAAACTTATTCTGCGTAGGGCCAGCCATCGTAATCAATGTGCTGAGCCTGCCAGCGAGCTGAACCTTTTTCAGTACCCTGACCGATCAGGTGCTCTGCCACAATAAAGGCAAAGTCGAAGACAACACCCAATCCCTTGCCACTGATGAACTGACCATCAACAACGACTTTTTGGTCAACATGGACACCATCGTCAAAGTTTTTATAAAGGTTTGGACCAGAAACGTACTTGTGCTTACCAAAGAGACCATTAGCGGCAACCACTTTGGCTCCTGATGAACAGAGTGGGCAGATGTATTTGCCCATGTCGATGTGGCGCTTCAGGAAATCAATCACCATTTTGTCACTGGTGAGGTTAGCGGTTCCCTCTGGGCCACCCGGCATCATCACTGCATCGTAGTTCTCTTCAAATTTTTCACTCAGGGTGAAGTCTGCAGTGATGTTAACTTTGAAGTAACTGTTGAGTTTTAACTCATCCTTACAGGCAAGAACATCTACATTGATATCCAGACGACGCATGATATCTATAAAGGCAACTGCCTCAGCTTCTTCAAAGCCATCTGCCAGCAAAACAGCAACACGTTTACTCATCGCTACATCTTTAATCATAGAGTTTCTCTTTCACCCTTTTTGAAAGAAGGCATTAACAAATTGAGATAAAAACAAGAGTATCATAAGGTTATGAAAGCAATAAACGCAAAATAAAGAAAGAGATGCAAAAAATACGGTTAGATAGACATAAGACAATAAATGTCAACCTAGTCCTGCCTGAGCATGGCTTAACCAGCATTTTTGTACAAAACGATATTTCTCTCCTATTTTCTTTTATTAGTTTGCCAGACTATCTGTCCACTGCCTTATGGATCAGAAACACATCGGTTACCGCTGGCAACCACACCCTTGTCTATGAATTCCCTGGGGAAAAGTAGTAACTGGAGTCACACGATGTCCCATACTTACGAAACCTTGCCTGAAAACGTTAAGCAGTACTCAGCACAGGAACTTCAGAAGCTCCTCTACAGTACGATAGACCTGAATATGCAAATCAAAGAGTCTCACTGGACCATGGCTGGCAGGGAGTTTCTTTCTGTTCACCGCCTGTTCGATGAAGTGGCGGAAGTTATTGAGGATACTGTTGATGACATTGCTGAACGAATTGCCCAGCTTGGACATAAACCAGAAGGTACATTGCAGAAAGTAGCGGAAAAGAGCTCACTCCCAACTTATCCAAAGTCATTTAGTTCAATTGATGAACATATTGAAGTGATTGGTCAACGCCTGGCCTTTGTTACCAGTCAGGCACTTCAGACGATGGCCAAGATAGATGAAAATGGAGATCCTATTTCTGTCGACTTACTGACTGCAAGAACGCGGGAAATTGATAAATTGACCTGGCTGGTTGAATCTCACCTGCCTCAGAGAAAATAGTTCTTTGTAACTACATAGTGCCGGTCAATGCTCTTAACAGCACAGGCACTTTCGCCACCCCTAGGCTGTACACAAGTCCCGTTCCCAGATAATCCCTGGGAACGGGGGTAAAAGCTCAGCCTTTATACAGTTTGGGGTTCAAAACATCTCTGAGCCAGTCCCCCAAAAGGTTCAGAACCAGCACCAGAACCACCAGCACAATCCCCGGAATCACGGTAATCCACCAGCTTCCGGAGAAAATATATTCAAACCCGCTGGAAATCAGCGACCCCAGCGAAGGTTGAGAGACTGGCATTCCCAACCCCAGGAAAGAAAGCGCCGCTTCACTGATAATGGCATTGGCAATCTGAACCGTTGAAATCACCAGAATAGGCGACAATGAGTTAGGAAGGATGTGCCGGAACATGATTCTTCCTGAACCAAACCCCATTACCCGGGCAGCCTCAACATACTCTTTCTTCTTCTCGGCCAGAACCGAGGCCCTGACGGTTCGTGCATACTGAGGCCACTCAGCAATACCAATCACCAGAATCAGCATCAACATGGCCAGCTTGCTGTAAAGCTCTGAACCAAAAGAGGCCTGGAAGACCGCCAGTACGATAATCGCAACCATCATGGTAGAGAACGACAGCTGAATATCCGCAACACGCATCAGGAAGCTATCAATACGCCCACCAAAGTATCCTGCGGTCAGTCCCAGAACGATCCCCAGGAAAGCCTGCAGCAGCACGGCAAACAAACCAATAGACAGAGAGATCCGCATACCGTACAAAATAGTACTGTACAGATCACGCCCCTGGTCATCAGTACCTAACAGAAAGCGCTCATCCCCTTCTTCCGCCCAGGAAGGCGGAATCTCCGAATCCATAATATCAATGGTAGAAAGGTCATAAGGGTTGGTGGGTGCCAGCACCGGAGCCAGCAATGCTGAGCCCACAAACAGGGCAAATACCAGTGCACAGACCATAGCCACCCGATCACGGGTAAAACTGTACCAGAACGCTGAGTTCCTGAACCGCTCCCAGCGGGTCCTTTCTGCCACAGACACATCTTTAACTTTAGCCGCCTCTTGACTGGCTGGCGCAGTGGTTGTCAGTTCGCTCATTGGCCACTCCTCGCCAGACGTACCGTTGGGTTAATCAATCCATAAAGCAGATCCACCAGGGTGTTTACCACCACAAAAATGGCTCCGACAACAATCAGGTAAGCAACAATCAGCGGGGTATCGACCCGGTTAACCGCTTCAAGGAAGAGGAAGCCCATGCCCGGCCACTGAAAAACGGTTTCCGTCAGAATGGTATAAGCGACCATGGTTCCGATCTGCACACCACCCACGGTGATTACCGGCAGCATGGTATTTTTCAATGCATGGAGAAAATAGATACGAGCTTTTTTCAACCCTTTTGCCCTGGCAAATTTTACATACTCGGTATGCAACACTTCTGACATCTCAGAGCGGATCAGGCGGATAAACAACGGCAGCATAATACTGGCCAGCGAGATGGCAGGCAGAATCAAATGAGAGAGGCCATCCCGGGTAAACAGGCTGGTTTCCAGCCCACCAAACACTGGCACTACATCCCCCCGACCATAAGACGGTAACCAGCCCAGCTCAATAGAGAAAAAATAGATACTGAAAATAGCCGTCAGGAATACCGGTACCGAAATCCCGAGAATACTGAACCCGAGAATCAGTTTCGTCAGCCAGCTGTCCGGCTTGATCGCACAGTAAACACCAGCAGGAATAGAAATAAGAATAATAATCAGCGATGCAGCAAATACCAGCTCAAGGGTGGCGGGCATCTTGGCAAGGATAACATCCAGGGCCGGTTCTTTGAAAAAGTAGGACTGCCCAAGATCCCCCTGCAGGGCATTGCCCATAAATCTTGCGTATTGTGTAAGAAACGGGTCGTTTAACCCCATCTCATCACGCAGTGCGTCACGTTCTGCTTCGGAAACTGACATCCCCACCAGCTCACGAAGCGGATCCCCCAAATTGTCCTGTATGGAAAAACTGATAATGCTGATGACAAACATCACTATCAGCCCTTGCATCAGCCTGCGCATTAAAAATAACAGCATAAATATCCTTGGATGCCTGACAAAAGCAATAGCGAAGCGATTTCATTTCCGGGCAGAATAAGTAGCTAACTTCATGAAATCATATTTTTCTGAATCCACGCGGCCAGCTACTTACTCCATCCTCCCGGCTTTTCACGCAGAGCGTTTGTTGAAAGCCTCCAGCTCCGCGCTCACACACTCCTGCGTGGAAACGGGGAGCTGGGCTAAACCGTTTACTCCTTAATCACCAGGTCTCCCAGGTAAGGGAAGTTCATGGTGTTAACCACTTCTGCAGCAGCAACATTCTTGCTGACACCCCAGGCAAGGTTCTGCCAATGCAGAGGAACAAATGCCGCTTCTGCATAAAGCTTACGCTCCACATCCCTTAGAAGTTGTGCACGGGCAGCAGGGTCGGTTTCAGAACCTGCTTTTTTCACCAGAACATCAATGGCTTCATTACAGTAGTTGCCAGAGTTGTATTGCCCCCAACCAGACACAGAGTCCGCACAGGCGGTCAGGTACTCAGTGAAGTTGGCAGAGTCTTCCGTATCGGAGCGCCAGCCAATCATCATCATATCGGCAGAGCGCTCATCAAACTCTGGCCAGTACTGGGCCTTTGGCAAGGTTTTCAGATCCACCTTGATGTTGATCCTTGCCAGCATGGAGGCAACAGCCTGGGCAACCTTGGCATCGTTTACGTAACGGTTGTTAGGCGCCATCATGGTGATGGAAAAACCATCTTCATAACCGGCCTCTTTCATCAGCTGCTTCGCTTTTTTCAGATCATAACGAGGCTTGAGATCATCCACATAGCCAACGTAACCTTCAGGACTCTGCTGACCGGCAGGTGTCGCAAATCCCTTCATGATCTTCTTAACAATGCCCTCATTATTGATGGCATAGTTAATGGCCTGACGAACCCGGGCATCCTTGAACGCTTCCACACGCTCCTGATTCAGCTGGAAGCTGATAATGCGAGACTCACTCAGGGTAATCAGATCAAGATTGCCAGACTTTCTGATGCGATCATGGTCATTGGGCGGCACCGGATAAATAAAGTCCACATCACCGGCCAGCAGTGCTGCTACCCGGGTAGGGCCCTCTTTGATCGGGGTCAGGATGATTTCATCCACATTGCCTGGTGATTTTTTATCCCAGTAACCATCAAAGCGTTCGAACTCAACCCGAACCCCCTGCTGACGCTCTGTAACGATGAAAGGACCTGTACCGGAAGCATTTTTAGAGGCGTAGGTATCCCCATGCTTTTTCAGCAGCGCCTTTTCCTGACCTTTTGCATCCAGCCCCGAATAGAACTTGCTGTCCATCGGGAAGATGTAGGTGGCGGAGTTCAGAAGCAATGGAAATGCTTCTTTGGTCACAAGATCAAAGGTTCGGTCATCGATCACTTTAACCTCGGCAAAAGGCTCAAAAATCGCCTTGAAATCCGGGCTATCAATCAATCGATCCACTGTCCACTTGACGTCCGCAGAGGTCAATGGATTACCACTGTGGAATTTAACCCCTTCTCTCAGAGTAAAACGAACGGTCTTCTCATCAACCCGTTCCCACTTTTCAGCCAGACGTGCTTCAAACTGATGGTTTTGATCCCAGCGGATAATCGGGTCAAATACCAGGTGAGACAGCTGCAGTGTCGCACCAGACAGCTGCTCATGCGGGTCTAGGGATACCGGATCCGAGTCGTATGCCATTTTCAAGGTGGCAGCCTGGGCACCTACCGCTAGTGAGGCGGCCAGGGCTGCTCCAGCCAGTCTCTTGATAGAGAGCTTCATGGTTTTTTTCATTGTTCCCCCATTACAGGTGTTTCACACTGTTTATTATTTCGTTGTTTACGTTTTTCGAACGTCTCGTTCCCATGCTCTACCCGAGAACGAAACCAACTCCATGTAAAAAACAGTCCATAATTCTAAGAATGCGCTGCAATGCTCGATTCAATATCCAGCCCACTGCGGGACAGGTTCTCTACTCTTGGCATCATATTGATCAGATGCTGAGTGTACTCATGATGAGGGTCGCTGAAGATACGATCGGTATCCCCCACCTCAACCAGTGTACCCATCTTCATAACCCCAATTCGGTCACACATCTGAAGAATGACTGGCAGGTCATGGCTGATAAACAGCATGGTCAGGCCGAGTTCTTCCTGCAGGTCTTTTAACAGGTTGAGAATCTGGGCCTGTACGGAAACGTCCAGAGCCGATGTTGGTTCATCACAGATCAGGAACCTGGGCCGGGTTGCCAGAGCCCTGGCAATGGAGATTCGCTGGCGCTGGCCACCGGAAAATTCATGGGGATATTTGACCCCGGCCGCACGACCAAGGCCGACATGATCCAGCAGATCCGCCACAATACTATTAACCTGGCGCTCAGATTCAGCCAGCTTATGGAAACGAATAGGCTCGGCAATGATGTCCTGAACGTTCATTCGGGCATTCATGCTGGAATACGGGTTCTGAAACACCATCTGGATCTGCCGGCGAAATGGCTTTCGCTGCTTTTCGGTTAACCGGGTAATATCCTGACCGGCGAACTCAATCACTCCGGAGTCTGGCGGATAAAGACCGGCAATAACCCGGGCGATGGTTGATTTACCTGAACCTGACTCCCCAACCAGACCAAAGGTTTCACCAGGACGAACCTCAAAAGATACCTGGTTCGATGCCTGAACATAACGCCGATTTTTCTCGAAGAAGGCGGACTGTGTTTCAAAACGAAGATTGACATCCTTCACTTTCAGTGAAGCATTGTCGCTAAACTGTGCGTTTAAATCCGACAGCTTCTCTTTCTGGCCCAACCAATGATTCTTCACATCAATATGGCGGCCTTTCTCTTTCTCGATATACTCAACGCGAGGAAAACGATGAAGTTTGACATCCGTTCTCGGCACGGCACTGATCAGACTCTGGGTGTACGGATGTTCAGGGCGGCATAGAATCTGTTCTGTCGAACCCAGCTCAACCAGATCCCCCATATACATTACAGCCACACGGTCAGTCACATTGGCGATTACGCCCATATCGTGAGTGACCAACAGACAGCCAACCTGCCGCTCTTTACAGAGTGTGCGGATCAGTTCAAGAATCTGGTTTTGAATGGATACATCAAGAGCAGTAGTCGGCTCATCCGCAATAATCAGTTCCGGGTCACCAGACAGAGCAATAGCAATAACGACTCGCTGTCGCATACCTCCGGAAAACTGGTGCGGGTACTGCTTAATGCGTAACTCAGGCTCTGGTATACCGACGGCTTCCAGAAGCCCAATGGCTTTTTTATAGGCTGAAGCCTTGTCAAACCCCAGATTGACCATGATGGTTTCTACCATCTGGGTTTCAATGGTAAACAGTGGGTTGAGAGAGGTCATCGGATCCTGAAAAATAAACCCGATCCGACGCCCTCGAATCTGACGAATAGCCTCTCCATGAAGGCCACTGATGGTCTGGCTATCCAGCTTAATATTGCCGCCAGCCACAATGCCAGGAGGGCTCAATAAATCAATGACAGCGTTACCAACCGTCGACTTGCCAGCACCGGACTCACCCACAAGGCCCAGTATTTCACCTTTTTCGAGGGTGAATGAAACCCCTTTAACAGCGACAGCGGTGCCATGACGAGATGGAAACTCGATGCGCAGCCCTTCTACTTCCAGTAAGGACATGCTCCCCCCTTGAAATGCTCAGTCGGTATCTTCAGAAGCTGATCGTCAGTTTCTGAAATCACAAGCCATGGCTCTACAGTGCTGATAAAAACACTGAAAGAAGTTTTGAACCAATAAAGGTTCTGAACAGAGCGGTTTTGGCTTACTACAGATACAGGTCGATACGTGATACAGCTTGTTATACTCCATAACAGCCATCACAAAATGAGTTGAATGCTCTGGCTTAACTCATGGATAACATGAGTGCATGGAGATTTTTTTCTTAATGCTATTCTGGTGGAGGGTATCCAAACCAGTTAGTAATTTCCTTTCAAGATAAAACCACCCGGTAAGGCAGTAATTTCCTGATACTCCAGAGAAGACGCAGGGCAAAATCCTGTGAACAGGAATTGCAGCTGGCATACAGCAGCGCCCGTACCTCTTCATCGGGCATACATCGACAATAACATAAGTTTATGCCGACATGCTTCGGAAAATAACTATACAGTCAGGAAATAAAAATAAAAAGCCTTGATTCGGAAACTACTTACGAATCAAGGCTTTATTCATGCATTTTAACGGGTATTTATGCAGCAGTAAGAGAGGCAGGGCTGAACCAGTTACGACAAATCTGCATATATATTCCGTAGGGTCGCCCCATGATCAGCATCGCGCCCACCTGCCCTGCACAGGCAACCAGCAACTGCTCCATGCTGGCACCGGTCGACAATACCAGTGATGCATACAGAGGAATCTGGAAAGAGAGATACGCCAAGGCATCAAGAAGCGTCATCTGAATGATGCCATTGCCCATAAAACTGCCACGACGAATCAACCAGTCACGATACAAACCATATGCTCTGGCCGTTAACAGGTTGACCGGAATACTCATCAGGCGGGATTGCATTGATTGTTCAAAACTCAGCCCAGCCAGCAGCTCAACACTCATACCAACCACAATGCCAAAGGTGATCATGGCAAAGGTATCTGCCAGCATATCCCGGTTAAAAATCATCTCCCTAGCTCCTGAAACAAAAAGCCCTGACGGGGCAAATAAAAGAGCAAAAAAATCTCTATACCGGTTCTCGACAGTAGAAACCGGCAAATTCTTTTGAAGTTAAAATGAGCCCACCAGCCTTGTTCAGGAAAAGGTTCTGAAGACCCTTCCGAAGCTGAAATCATTAGATTTGACTGGGTAACTGATGAGCAGAAAACTGAACAAACAGAGCAGTAATTTCGTAGTAAAAAATATCGCTAGACTTAGCAAAAAACAATAGTTTATAAACCCATATTTACACTATTAACAGTATATATACCCATATAGAAAATATAATTCAGAATTAATAGCCACAATTAAAAACTATGATGACAAATGATCTACTATTGAAATCATTTGTCAGAGACTTAGCCCGGATATTTTATAAACTTCCCCGAACCTCACGCACGACCACAGAGATGTGGGAGTTAGGGCGATACAGGATGCCAAAGCCGAGGACTTTATCGCTATATGGGATTTTGCAAAGGAGCGCCGTACCCTCAGGGCATAAATACCAGGGAGTACGATCGACCGGGCAAAGCTTCCATAAAGCGACAAAGGACAGGCGAGAACGGGAGCATGTTGATGAAATATCCAGGCCAGATTTGTTGCGCGCTCAAAAAAGCAACAAAAGAGTCTGAAACAGTGACTCGAGTCAATTCACCGTCCAGCGGACATCATTATTATTGAACATGGATAAAAAGGCCTTTTCTATGCAAGAAAAAATTATTCAGTCACTTGGCGAGCTGAGAGAAAAGCAGCCGCTGGTTCATAACATCACCAACAATGTGGTGACAAACACCACCGCCAATGCTCTTCTGGCCATTGGTGCTTCCCCGATCATGGCTCAGGCAATTGAAGAAGTCGCAGACATGGTTGGGATTACCAACAGTCTGGTCATTAATAGTGGAACGCTGACCCGCAACAGTCTGGAAAGCATGATTCTGGCAACAGAAACTGCTCTCAATCTGGACAAGCGCTGGATTCTCGACCCGGTAGGCGCGGGTGCAACCCCCTTCAGGCTAACAAGCAACAAACAGCTACTCGAGTACAAACCATCTGTGGTCAGAGGCAATGCCTCCGAGATCAAAGCGCTATTTACTGGTGCGAATGAAGGAAAAGGGGTCGACAGCAGCAGTAGCAGTGAATCCACTCTGCACTTTATTCAAGAAAAGGCCCGGGAGCATCAGCTGGTCATCGCCGTCACCGGTGCTACAGATTATGTGACCGATGGCTATGAAGTCTACCAAATCAATAATGGCCACCCCATGATGGCCAGAGTAACCGGCACTGGCTGTACGGCTACCGCCATCATTGGTGCCTTTCTTGCCATCTGTGATACACCATTGATTGCGGCCGTCTCTGGCCTGACCTGCCTGGGCATTGCCGGTGAACTGGCCATTATGGATTGCCCTGGCCCCGGATCACTGCAGCTGCGCATGCTGGATGAACTGTACCGCCTTGACCAGAGCACCATTCAAAAATTCGAAAAAGTGAGCAACTTGCGAAGGAGCTGTCATTGAGTCTGCTGCCATCTTTTAGACTTCCCCTGCCCGGCATTAACGTCCGGGAAAGGTTCAAAAAGCCAGGTATCGAATTACTCGGCCTGCCGGTAAAGCTACTGCCAGCAGCCATGATAAACAAACCATTAACCAAAGCCATTAACCATATCTTCCGCATCCCGGTTGAGGAAGGCGACTTTGACTTTATTGAAGACCGCTGCCTGAAAATTCATATCACGGATTTAGACGTCAGCTTCTACATCAGTTTTGATGGTGAACAATTGACGGCTACCAGCCCACGACACTTTGATGTTGAGTTTCAGGGAAGCAGCAAAGCATTCCTGAAGCTGGCCAGCAGACAGGAAGACCCGGATACCCTGTTCTTCCAGCGCAGCCTGATGATTGAAGGCGACACGGAGCTGGGTCTTGGGGTGAAGAACCTGCTGGATAGTCTGGAGTTAGAGCAACTGCCCATTCCTGCACAGAAACTTGTCTGGCTTGGGCAACAGGTTCAGAAAAAAGTACCTTTAGCCAGTGCGCATTAAAGAAAACATATGACGCTTAACCGCTCATCAAACCTTAATAATTAATGGATGAGCGGTTAACGACTTTCTACCCTTCCAGCGCATTTACTCCTTATAAAAGAAAGTTCTTAAAATTATTCGACGTTCGCTAGCGAAATCTTAACACCACCTCTAAGCTTGATCACATCAACTGAGACGCTACGGTCTCTTCAACATACGCGACTAATGAGATGAAGTAAGACACAGGGCGGATACTGAACTGATCTGCCAGTTTCCAGCAGTTTGTCCACTTTACGCTTTGCCACAAAATGCGTTTTGCTGTTCTGGTTGGCCTGTGCCATCACCAGTGGTTTCCTTCACTCATTTGAAGCCGGAAACCTGAGGCAGCTTAAAAGAGGATGGACGGTAGTGTGTTTATAAGCATTGAAGATAGCGACACCTAGGGGAAAATCATGAAAGCGCCCGAAGCTACTGGTTTCGAACAGGTGGGTATAA
>OODV01000217.1 GCA_900299555.1 uncultured Endozoicomonas sp. | reverse complement strand
CTTCATTTACAGGATATTGCAACTTCGGATCGAAGAACCTTTGCAGGATTTAGGTAGAAATAATACCAATTAAATTTTCTACCCGGATCACCATGCTCATAACGGATTTAGAAAATACAGTTGGTATAAAAAACCCCTGAAAACAGGGGTTTTTATGTTGTTTTAAGGCCGCAGTTTATCAGCCGGCTTTGGCGATGATATCGTCAGCAGCCTTCTGGTAAGACTCTACCTGGTCAAAATTGAGGTAGCGGTATACATCAGCAGCCATGGAGTCCAGGTTGCTGGCGTATTCCATATACTCTTCTGTGGTTGGAATCTTACCCAGGATAGCGCCGACAGATGCCAGCTCTGCGGAGCAGAGGTAGACATTAGCGCCATCGCCCAGACGGTTCGGGAAGTTCCGTGTTGAGGTCGACAGAACAGTGGCTCCAGGTTCTACACGAGCCTGGTTACCCATGCAGAGGGAGCAGCCCGGAATTTCTGTGCGCACACCATTGTCGTTATAAATGGTGTAATAGCCTTCTTCTTCCAGCTGCGCCTTGTCCATTTTGGTCGGCGGTGACATCCAGAAGCGGGTCTTGAGCGGATCACGGTTCTGTTCAAGCAGCTTACCGGCAGCGCGGAAGTGACCGATGTTGGTCATACAGGAGCCCAGGAAGACTTCATCAACTTTGTCGCCAGCCACATCAGACAGTGTACGGGCATCGTCTGGATCGTTAGGAGCACACAGGATAGGTTCCTTGATTTCCTCCAGGTTAATTTCGATGACTTCGGCGTATTCTGCGTCCGCATCAGCACGCATCATGGTTGGGTTGGCCAGCCACTCTTCCATCTTGCGGGCACGACGCTCGATGGTGCGACGATCACCATAACCTTCACTGATCATCCAGCGAAGCATAGTGATGTTGGACTTCAGGTACTCGGCGATAGAGTCTTCAGACAGTGTGATGGTACAACCAGCAGCTGAACGCTCAGCAGAAGCATCTGAAAGCTCAAAAGCCTGCTCAACGGTGAGGTCTTCAAGGCCTTCAATTTCAAGAACCCGGCCAGAAAAGGCATTTTTCTTGCCTTTCTTCTCAACGGTCAGAAGCCCCTGCTTGATGCCATACAGAGGAATGGCATGAACCAGATCGCGAAGCGTAATGCCTGGCTGTTTTTTGCCTTTGAAGCGAACCAGAATAGACTCTGGCATATCCAGAGGCATAACACCGGTAGCCGCAGCAAAAGCAACCAGGCCAGAGCCTGCCGGGAAAGAGATGCCCAGAGGGAAACGGGTGTGAGAGTCACCACCAGTACCAACGGTATCAGGCAGCAGCATACGGTTCAGCCAGCTGTGGATGATGCCGTCGCCAGGGCGCAGAGCCACCCCGCCACGATTCATGATGAAGTCTGGCAGCGTGTGGTGAGTTTCAACATCAACCGGTTTTGGATAGGCGGCAGTGTGACAGAATGACTGCATGACCAGGTCAGAGGAGAAGCCCAGGCACGCCAGGTCTTTCAGTTCATCACGGGTCATTGGGCCGGTAGTGTCCTGTGAACCAACCGTCGTCATCTTGGGTTCACAGTATTGCCCGGGGCGAACGCCGGTAACACCGCAGGCTTTGCCCACCATCTTTTGAGCCAGAGTGAAACCTTTATTTGAGTCTTTCGGTGCTTGTGGGCGACGGAAGATATCACTAGGTCCCAGATCCAGTGCTTCGCGAGCCTTATCAGTCAGTCCTCGACCGATTATGAGATTGATACGACCGCCAGCCTGAACTTCATCAAGTATAACGTCAGACTTGAAGGTGAACTCGGAAAGAACGTCGCCAGACTCGGAGAGAATCTTGCCATCATAAGGGCGTATCTCAATAACATCGCCCATGTTCAGCTTTTCAACGGGTGCTTCAAAGACCAGGGCACCAGCATCTTCCATAGTGTTGAAGAAGATGGGCGCAACTTTATCACCAAAGCAAATACCGCCAGCGCGCTTGTTAGGAACGCCCGGAATATCGTCGCCAAAGAACCAAAGCACAGAGTTAGTGGCGGATTTACGGGATGAACCGGTACCGACAACATCGCCAACGAAAGCGACAGGCAGGCCTTTGCTCTTAATCTCTTCAATCTGTTTGAGAGGGCCGGTAACACCGTGCTCTTCTGGCTCAAGACCTTCGCGGGTCATTTTATAGGCAGCACGGGCATGCAGAGGGATATCTGGACGTGACCAGGCATCAGGTGCGGGTGAGAGATCGTCAGTATTGGTTTCACCGGTAACTTTGAAGACTGCGACTTTTGTGCTTTCAGGCACGGCGTCACGCTTGGTAAACCACTCTGCTTCCGCCCAGGACTTAAGAACGGCCTGAGCATTGGCATTGCCTGCTTTGGCTTTTTCTTCAACGTCGTGGAAGGAGTCAAATACCAACAGAGTATTTTTCAATTGTTCAGCGGCTAGCTCTCCGAGTTCTGTGCTGTCCAGAAGCTCAATCAGCGTTTCAATGTTATAACCGCCAAGCATCATGCCCAGCAGCTGTACCGCTTTTTTACTGTCAACCAGTGGTGATTCAGCTTCGCCTTTAACAACGGCAGAAAGGAAGCCAGCTTTTACATAGGCTGCTTCGTCAACACCGGGAGGAATACGGTTTTCAAGGAGGTCAAGAATAAACTGTTCTTCGCCCGCTGGTGGGTTTTTCAACAGCTCAACCAGACCTGATACTTGTTCAGCATTCAGCGGTTTTGGTGGGACACCCTCTTGGGTACGCTCTTCGACGTGTTTTCTATAGGCTTCTAACACGAGTTCTACCCTCATCATCTGTGGCAGGCTCTTGGGCGATCCTTCGACAAACCATTATGATCGTTGAATATACCTTTTGTCATCGGAGATTCAGGGGGAAGGGGGCTCTCACTCACTGGGTTGTCAGCTTGACCCAGTCTCTCAGTTACCTGAGCACATGGGGTTTTGCTCTCTTGCCGCCTGTCTGTATCTCCAAGTACTTTGGGTATCGGTCCGTCAGATGTTCCAAGGAAATCTTTACCAGTGCTACAGCAGTTGAAGACTTCCGGCAGTTAAAGCACTGGTGGCGCGGGCAGTATAGCGGAAGGTGCTTTTCAAGTTAAGTAAAGACCGAAATAACCACTATTTTTTCTATGAATGGTAGTTTCATTGTTTGTGATTCAGAGAAGCCATAATGGCTTCTCTGTGACGGGAAATGATTTACTCAAGCATCAATGATCTCGTAGCAGGGTTCGTAATGGCTTCCGGGTAATTTCATCCGGTGCTGCTCAACAAATGACTGTAGTAGACTATCCATTTGCTTCATCAGCTCTGGTTCACCACTGAGCTTGTATGGGCCATGCTTGCGTATAAGGTTGACCCCGTCTTCTTTTATATTGCCTGCAACAATACCTGACATGACCCGCCTCAAGTTTGCAGCCAGCTGGTGGGTTGGAAGGCTTTTGTGTAACTCCAGATTGGCCATATTTTCATGGGTGGGCTCGAACGGATGCTGGAACTCATCATCAATCTTCAACAGCCAGTTAAAGTAATAGGCATCACCCTGTTTGCGCCTGAAGCGAGTGACTTTTTCCAGTCCTCTGCTCATGATAGTCGCTACTTTGGCCGGATCATTAACAATAATCTGGTATTTTTCCTGCGCTTCTCTACCCAGAGTATTACCAATGAATTTATCAATTTGCTCGAAGTAAGCCTCTGAGCCTGCAGGCCCCGTGAGAATCATGGTCATTGGTATGTCTTTGTTTTCCGGGTGAAGAAGAATTCCGATCAGATAAAGAATCTCTTCGCAGGTTCCCGGTCCACCAGGAAATACAATTATGCCATGACCCAGGCGGACAAAAGCTTCAAGGCGTTTTTCAATATCAGGCAGGATCACCAGTTCATTGACGATAGGGTTTGGTGACTCGGCTGCAATAATACCCGGCTCCGTCAGACCAATAAAACGGCCATTACTGATGCGCTGTTTAGCATGGCCAATATAAGCCCCTTTCATGGGACCTTTCATTGCTCCGGGACCACAACCGGTGCAAATATTCATTCGCCTCAAGCCGAGCTGATAACCAACCAGCTTTGTGTATTCATACTCATCCCAGCCAATGGAGTGCCCTCCCCAGCACACAACGATATTGGGCATTTGCTTGGTAATAAAGGCGTTGGCGTTTCTGAGGACTTCAAAAACCAGGTGGGTAATATCGGATGAGCTGGCATGTTCAAAGCGCTTATCACTGGAGATCAGTGAAGAGACGTAAAGGATATCTCTGAGAACCGAAAACAGGTTTTCCCTCACTCCCCGTATCAGTTTCTTGTCAACAAATGCAGAAGCAGGTGCATTAATTAGCTCAAGCTTCAGGCCACGATGTTCCTGAACAATACGAATATCAAAATTAGTATATGTTTGTAACAGCTCTTCGGCGCTGTCACCTTCCATTTCATTGCTTAAAACAGCCAGGGCACATTGGCGGAAAAGACGGTGTAAGCCAGCCTTGGTATTATCCTGAAGAATATTGACTTCCCGGCTGGAAAGAACTCGCATGGAGCCAACCGGGTTAACAATGGCGGAGACTACGTTGGGTTTACTCATTCTGCCCCCTTGGAGGATGATGTTTGGTGACCGGCAGCATTGTTTTGCAATATTCAATATCAAATGCTTTCCCGGGCAAAAATACACTTAACTAGATATCGGGTTCTTTGAGTTGAAATCGAGAAAAAATTACAGGTTAGAAAAGGCTCCAGTAGCTATATTTTCTATAACCATGTACTAATTATACTGGTTTTATTCGGTTCAGATCAGTCTTGACGAACTCCTGTTCCTCTGACAGATTAGAGAAAATACGCTTTAAGGTTTCTTATTTCTTCTTTCTATCCACCTTCTCAGCCACCTTTGATTGGTTTTTCTGTCGTCCAGGCTCGTTGAATGCAATGGTTAGCCAATGCCTTGATTTTATCGTGTCAGATTAGGTCTTTTCGGGAGATATCTGGCTATGTCCATGCAGAATGTGATCAATTATTTAAGCTCTAAAAATATTCCTTTCACAGTGCGAGAACATATGCCCGCATTCTCAGCTCAGGAGGTGGCTGCGAAAGCGCACATCAGTGGCAGGCGTGTTGCCAAGACTGTGATTGTGAAGATTGATGGGCAGATTTCGATCTGTGTAATACCGGCAGTAGAACAGGTGAACTTGAGTCTGTTGAGGCAGGTTTCCTGTAGTACTAGTGCAGAAATCGCCAGAGAAGATGAATTCCTCGGGTATTTTACAGACTTTGAACCAGGCGTGATGCCCCCTTTTGGTAATCTGTTTGGCATGAAGGTTTACCTCTCGGAGTCGCTCAATCAGCCATTGCCTGTGGCATTCAGCAGTGGCAGTTCTTCCCGGTTACTGGAAATCAGCTGGGAAGATTTTAATAAACTGGTTAATCCTGTATTGATTACCGGGAGGCAACGCGAAGCAATTGGCTAATTTTCTATTTTCGATTGCGAATAGCTTGATATAAGATGTTGCCATAATAACAAATTTAAGGTAGATAATAGGAGATCTCGATGCCTGGCCAGCAAGAGGTGGAAGCGTCTGTGGAAAGTGTATTAGTGGTTGATGACCATAATTTTCTCAGCTTTAGAGCTTAGGTATTACGGACGTTTGAGAAGTTTATTTCTGAAATTAATAAAGCATTTCCAGTGTAACTTCTGAACTGGCCAATTCTCTTATATTACCGACTCTACAAGCAGTCTATGCTGCTCTGGGTTTCGAGCTTAATGTTCG
>OODV01000155.1 GCA_900299555.1 uncultured Endozoicomonas sp. | reverse complement strand
TTCATTTACAGGATATTGCAACTTCGGATCGAAGAACCTTTGCAGGATTTAGGTTTCAAATGATCATCAATCATAAAGATCGACCGCACCAAAGTGAATACTTATTCATTTTTTTCTTGATTTTATCCATACTCATAGCGGACAATTCAGTCATAAATCTCTCAGGCAAAAAGAAGATTCAGGCAATGGGCATCGCAGTACAGAGCCTAAGCAAGTCCTTTGGTGACCAACAGGTGCTGAAGGATATCAGCTTCAGCATCAGTAAAGGTGAAACAACGGTATTACTGGGTTCCAGTGGTGCGGGTAAGAGCACGCTTTTACGCATGCTTAACCTTCTGGAGAGTCCTGACCAAGGCACTCTCAACATAGCTGATATGATATTCACTTTTCACAAAAATCAGCGCACAGGCCAGAAACAACCATCTTCAGCAGAAGCCTGCCAGTTAAGACGTAAAGTCGGCATGGTTTTCCAGCAGTACCACTTATGGCCCCATATGACGGTGCTTGAAAATCTGATTGAAGCTCCCGTTCAACAGGGCATGCTCAAGCCAGAAGCCAGGACCAAAGCCATGGAATTGCTGATGCGTATGGGCCTGACCGATAAAGCCAACGCCTGGCCATCTTCTCTCTCGGGCGGCCAGCAACAACGGGTGGCTATTGCCCGGGCATTGATGCTTTCACCCGAAGTGTTGCTGTTCGATGAACCCACCGCAGCACTGGATCCGGCCATTACCAACCAGGTCGTGGAGATCATCAACGAACTGCAGGCCTCCGGCATCACCATGGTCGTGGTCACCCATGAAGTCGACTTTGCCCGAAAAATCGCAAGCCGCGTAGTCTATCTGGAAAACGGGGAAATTGTCGAGGAAGGAACGGCCGAACGATTTACTGCACCTCAAACCAAAGCATTTGAACTGTCTTTCACCACCCCTATCAGGAATAAACCGATTCGTAAGAAATGCCTAAAATTTGGATGATCGTCCACTGCTTTTCCTTCAAACCGACCACATGCTGTTCCTGATTATTGACCGTTAATACATTAATCCCCTGAAAGCAGAAGAAGACCCATCTTGCTGTTGGATTCTGGCAGGGCTTCTTTTTCTGGTTTGGAAACACACGACTCCGCTTTTTCAGTTCGTACCTTATTCTGTGCTGGATAGCAGCATAGACCATCAGGCAGAGTGTCATCACCATCAACAGCGCTTCAATGCGCTCCGGTTTCTTCAGATAGAGTGAAGAGACCAGAAAGTCCGGGCTTTTCAGGAAACGAAAGCC
>OODV01000443.1 GCA_900299555.1 uncultured Endozoicomonas sp. | reverse complement strand
TTTCTATTCTGTCTCTGGCATCCAAACGCTCATCGGTCTGACTGTCGGTATTGAACAGCAAAACACTGACATTCTGATCCTTGGGGGGCTCTGTCAGGATCAAATGACTGCCGAGATAAATGTCATTGTTATCGGTGCTAATCCCGACGAATGCCTTACGCAGGGCCACATCACCAATGGTTCGGTCGATCCGGGAAATATCCTGAAAGAGATTATTGACGTTGCCATCAATGACCTCGTTTCCTGTAACACGACCACCACCGTCGTCTTCATCAGTTAGGCGCTGGCTTTCGAAGAGTTTTACATCGCTATTAGTAATAGCCATAGCAAATCCTTATGCTTAATTGAAAAAATATTGGATGGTTGACAAAATGAAGGAACTTTTATAAAGAAAATTAATCTTTATGTGAAATCAAAAAATTAAGAAACTCATGATTAACAGCATTAAACAATCCTTTTGTAGTTGTTGGTCTTCATGTTCAGATTCTAATTCAGACTATGCCTTAGTGAATACTAGAGCCAAGGTTTCTGAGCATGATTCAAGTCAGGAAGCGGTTTCTAAGACCAGACCAATATCTAGTTTTCGATGTCGAAATGTTTCCAAGATCGAAAAACAAAATACGTCTATCATTTCATTAGACCTCAGTCAAAAAAGTACAACTCAGTTTGAAGAAGCCCAGCTCATTAGCGTTAATTTTCACATAGATGGCAAAACGTTTACTTCCATCAATGGGAATTTAAGGGATGAAGAATTATCAGAAAACACAAAGAAACTTCATGAGTTTTCTATTAAGATTTTAGATTGTGAAGGTAACAGGTGTATTCATGAGCCTGATAAAATCTTTCAAAAAAATCTTATGAGATGCATTAATGAAGGCATGGTGAGTTTTTATAAGATTTCAGTAAGTCCTGATAAAATTCACACCTTGTATAAAAAAACTTACAGAGAGGTTTTTGGTGATGATTTTAATATACCTACCTGTATGGAGTTTGCTCGATATATAAAATATGACATTGATGACCGCGACCGGATTGATAGTCATATTCAGAGTTGTAAACTCATTGATAGCATACAAGATGCTCCTGAGTTTTCAGATGTCGCAATATTAGCTATTAAGAGTACCGACATCATTCACGAATTTATCCATATCGCTCATGGGATATGCCTGAATAAAATTGGAACCGGTTCCATATACTTTGCCCAATTTAATCAGTTACTTGAATTCTACGATCTTTGTTCAAATAATTACCGATTAGTAGTGCTACGAGAAAAACTCTCCTAACTCGTCTCTAGCTTGTTACAGTCAGCAATCGAAGGGTAATAAAATACTGGTCACTATCCTCTGGATAAGCGAATGGTAAAACCTGCTGTGCCTCTACAGGAGCACCGTTAGAGCGGTCAAAAATAACGGAGAACTGTCGATTATCCGGGAGTGTTAGATTCATGGTTTTATTAGCCGCTTTGGAGAGAGCAAACAGGTTCTTAACCGTCAGCCGGGAAACCCAGCCAGCCTCACCATTGCCAGAGAGAATGATTGGTCTGCCATGTATTAGTTGCCCTTCCTGAACCATCAAAGCACCGGTCAGGCTCCGCTCGGTGGTTTGCTCGACGGGGTTCCATTTAAACTCATTAATCCAGAGAAGATCATCCGGGAGGGTAATGGTATCCAGTATCATCAGACCGTCCTCATACCTGCATTTTTCAGGGCTTCTAGCAGTTTGGTTTCATCCGTTGAATCAATGCCGACATTGACCGCACCGCCGGGGTATTCGAGCCGGATAATTTTTTGCGGAGCCGGTTGTGTGGTTCGGGTGGTTGGTGCCGACGTACTCACCTGGCTCTCTTGGAGGGTTTGGGCTTTTTCATTGTTGGCCTGCCGGATACGCTCGTTGTAAATCTGCTCACTGATCCGCAGGGCAGAAGTGATATTCTTGATTGCCTCCTGATCCCCTTTGGCGATAGCCTCGGCCTGCTGTGCCTTCAGATCGTCACGCTGAGTTTGATAACGACGTTGCTCAATGTCCGACTGCCTGCCCTGTAGTTCATCCAGTTCATCTTGCAGACTGTTCAGAGTATTACAAGAACTCTCCCCAAGGCTGGCCATGTTTTGCTCTGCCGAGCGAATAGCATTGTTGAGGCGGTCTAAATCCTGATTGTTCAGGAGATTCATCGTGTCAGCGGCTCGCTCGCCCTGACGGATAAAACTTCTCGCAGTAGAGCCGCCGAGCTCATAACTCTCTAACAGTTCTTCGAGAGCGATCTTCTGCTCTAAGTACTGGCTTTTGACATAGGCAGCATTTTTCGTAGTCTCATTCATCCAGCTACTTATGCCGGTGACATCGAAGGTATAAGAGTGCTGTAGCTTGTTAAGTTCTTCTCTGGTTTCTTCGAGCTGACTTTTCAGTTCAGCAATACTGCTGATCGCCTGCTCGGTGTTGACGTTGCCAACGCCATTCATGGCAACAAAGGCATCATGTGCCGCATCGCTCATGCCCTGTAGCTCTTCGGTCAGGGTGTTGTAATGACCCGCCATGACTCCGGCAATGGAAGCGGTGTCTTCAAGAGCTGCTGTTTGTTGTTCACCAGGCTCGGTGACTATATCAATACTCTGGCTGGTGCCTTCCGCCTCCTTTTTCAGCTGCGCCAGCTTCTGGCTACTGGCCTCCAGTGCCTGGGTGTATTCTTCCTGAGAGAGTGTTCCGGCAGAAAAGGCTTCGGCCAGAGCCACACCAAGGCTGGCTAATTCGGTGCGGGTTTCAGCAGCGTTGATCTGGTTGATGGCATCCGCTGCATCGGTAAACGCTGCTTTGGTGGTTGCTGCTGCTTGCTCTGCGGTTTTGCCAGTCTGCTCAACGTCTGCCCGGTAACGCTCCTGTTCTTCTCGTACCTGATCCCAGGTCACCTTGCTTTCACGACGAATGCCTTTTTGTGTCTGTTCATGCTGTTTCGAGAGGGCTTCGTAAATGCCCTCCAATGCGCCTTTGGCGGCATTGGCATCTTCACCGGTTTGTTTGGCAAACTCTTTTCCAAGAGAGCGCAGGTACTGAGTGGTTGCCTGCATCTCTTTGGCAATGGAGTCAGCACCTACGACCTCTGCCAGCTTGCCCCAGCCGAAGATGACTTCTCCAATGGTATAGAGAAAAACCGTAGCAAAGCCTTTCACCGCCAGTGTGAAGCTGTTGAAAAAGAAAGTGACGGTATTACCAGCTGTCTTTCACCACCCCTATCAGGAATAAACCGATTCGTAAGAAATGCCTAAAATTTGGATGATCGTCCACTGCTTTTCCTTCAAACCGACCACATGCTGTTCCTGATTATTGACCGTTAATACATTAATCCCCTGAAAGCAGAAGAAGACCCATCTTGCTGTTGGATTCTGGCAGGGCTTCTTTTTCTGGTTTGGAAACACACGACTCCGCTTTTTCAGTTCGTACCTTATTCTGTGCTGGATAGCAGCATAGACCATCAGGCAGAGTGTCATCACCATCAACAGCGCTTCAATGCGCTCCGGTTTCTTCAGATAGAGTGAAGAGACCAGAAAGTCCGGGCTTTTCAGGAAACGAAAGCC
>OODV01000079.1 GCA_900299555.1 uncultured Endozoicomonas sp. | reverse complement strand
GGGAAAGAGATCTGGAAGGAAAAGTTCATAGCCTGAATTTGACCTGACAGACACCCTCTTGAAAATCGGTAACTGTCAGGTCAGGTCTGAACTTCTACACTTGAAGAATGCTTACCTGCTCGTCAGCCAAAACCATCAACTGGTCATACTTATCCTTAACACCTAAAACAATTGCATTGATTTTTAATTGCTCTGATACAGGGGGAACAACTACGGGTAGTTCCTCAAACCCTTGTTGATTCACATAAACAAGAGTTGCAGCTGTACCAACAAGTTCAAAATATACCTTTGATAACGAAACCACTTCTCTTAGATACTCAGCACTTATTGACTGAGGGATATAAGCTTGAAGCTGCTGATTAATGATTACATCAATTTCATTGATAGATGCGACGCCAAAATTACCTACGCAACTTGCAATGACTGCACCTGGCTTGAGTACTTTTGAACCAGCATCAATTTGTGCTGACATACTAACTGATAATTGTGTCATAGTGATGCAACTAGATTTCATGTCATCCATCGTGGCCCAAGCAATGCCATCCTGGTTTTCATTCAATTCAGGTTTATTTCTCTGCGGCACAAAAACATCAGCAACGAACTTTGCTCTTGTCACCCCCCAATGCTCCGGCACTTCCCCCAGCCACTCCACACCGGAATCCTTCATCGGTGCATCGGGGTTCAAGCCTTTGGTGACGGCATGACTGATCACCGCCTGTCGTTTTTCTTTCAGCAGCCGGATCAGGGATTGTTGCTCTTCGATCAGGGTGTCGATTTTGGCGGTTTCGTGGTCGAGGAAGTTGGCGATTTTTTGCTGCTCACTACGCTCACAGATACGAATAAATATTTCATTCATACCTGACTGATTTAGTTTGTCTCTAGTACTACCCGAAATATAGAGGTGGAAATCAGCACGATTAAGGGCATGCTTCAGGAATCGAGGTTCGACTTTTGATAACTCTGGCCGTAAAACATGAACATGGTTATTAGGCCATATTTTACCAGACACATTAAAAGCAACATCCTTGTACTCCTCAAAAAAAGGGGCACCATCTTCACCAAGAAGAACTAACTCCTCATCAAATAGCCAACCAGCAATATAATCAACTATTCGTGTTGCCCCCCAATATGGAATGTTACCTTGTCTTTCTCCACGTTCTTGGGCATTAAGGGGAATTCTCGCCCCATCCAAACACGTTGAAACATATTTAACTTTTGTTAGGCTCCAGTGACATGGAATCTCGCCCAACCACTCAACCCCAGAATCCTTATACTCCGGATACGCTTGATACTTCCCAGGCATCACAACTCACCTCCCAGTTCCTGCTCAATTTCTTCCACACTGGGCAGTTGCGATTGCAGGTTCTCCGGCAACGATTGCGTTAGTTGATACTCCGAAGCTCCCACTACGTCATTCCCGCGAAGGCGGGAATCCATGGTGAACGATGAACGCTTTAACCCGCCTGTTTCTCGTTTGTGGGGGGGATAGATTCCTGTCTTCGCGGGAATGACGGCAGAGTATGCGGGAATGACGGCAGAGTACGCGGGAATGACGGCAGAGTACGCGGGAATGACGGCAGAGTATGCGGGAATGACGGCAGAGTACGCGGGAATGACGGCAGAGTACGCGGGAATGACGGCAGAGTACGCGGGAATGACGGCGGAGTACGCGGGAATGACGACCGAGTACGCAGAAACGACAGTAGTTACATATGAAGCAGTACAGTCAATCATTGAATGCTCTCCCATAGGTCATTCCAATGAAGGTTTTTTTCTTCAATCAAATTAGTTTTCCATTGCCGATTCCACTTTTTAATCTGCTTTTCACGGGTGATAGCAGACTCCATGGTTTCATGAAGCTCAAAGTAAACCAGTGTATGAACCTGATACTGCTGAGTGAATCCGGGTGTCTGGTCATTTTTGTGTTGCCAGATTCGTTGAACAAGGTTACTGGTTACTCCGACATAGAGAGTGCCATTTTTCTTGCTTGCCAGTATGTAGACGCAGGGCTGTTTAGGCATTGTTGGATACCCTGTGGATTCCCGCCTTCGCGGGAATGACGGCAGAATGTGCGGGAATGACACCTGTGTATGCGGAAATTATGGCGGTATGCTCAGTAATGTCGGCAGTGTGTGCGGGAATGATCTGTAAATTGTGTCCCCAGGGCACTTGAGCTAATTGGGCAACAGCCTGTTGCCCAATTGCCTGATCCCGTGAGTAAAACAAGAACCACTGCCGAATGTATTTAAGGTTTCGTTCAGAAAAGCCTTTGATGTCGGGGAATTCTTTCATCAGGTCTTTGCTGAGCTGTTTTAAAAAACCATCGCCCCAGTTAGCCGTGGACTGGCGCTGAACAATATCGGCCCCCAGTTCCCAGTAGAAAGCCAACAGGGTGGTGTTTACCTGAACGGCGGCCTTGATTTGGGTTTGCTGCACCTTTTGTTTGAGGTCTTTTAACCACTGTTTGTAGTCACTGTTGTGATTGAGGCCGAGGCTGGCGCTGTTGTTCGCCTTGCTCATGAATGCACCTCCGCCAGCAGCCCCATAATCCGCTTACTGACCGCATCCAGATCCGCATCAATGGCTTCCAGCGAGCGTGGTGGCTGGTACTGGTAGAAGTGCCGGTTAAAGGGGATTTCATAACCGACAATGCCGATCTCGCCGTCTTTGTCGTCGCACTTGTCGGCGTTGATCCAGGCATCGGGTACATGGGGCGCTACTTCCCGGTTGAAGTAGGTTTCGATCAGTGTGGTGGTGCTGACCGATGGGTTGAGCGGGACGTTTTCGTTATCCCGCAGGTCGCCATCGGACTGGAACTCGACCACTTTGCCCTTGTACATGAATGCGCCGTACAGTGGTTGTGTTTCTTCCTTTAGTACCTTTTTAACAACGGGTTCGGCCTCTGGATTTTTGCGGGTAATGGCATCGAGGAACTGCTTTTTCTCTTTGGTATCCAGTGCAGCGCCGGTTTGCTTCAGGGCGGCTTTCAGGCTTACCTCAAAGGTGTTGAAGTCATTGCTCTGTTCGCTGCTGATTGCATCCTGCAAGGTTTTGGCTTTGTTCATCAACGTGATCTGGAACTGCCAGAGCTTGCTATCGAGCAGTTCTTTGATCTGCTTTTCTTTCAGCTCTTTGAAATCGGCTTTGATCCTGGTGCGAATAACCGTTTCGTTCTCTGACAGGTGCTGGTGGCAGCCTTCGCCAAACTCTTCGTATATCCAACGCATGAATGCGTTAAACGGCTTGGGCGCATAGCGGAGACCTTCGATCGCTTCATCGGTGATCTGGGCTGACAGTCGCAGCGGACGCTCAATGGTAATACGCCGGTAACCGAATTCGTGACTCTCAAAGATTTTGCTGGCAAAGGTTTTGGGTGCTTCAACCTTGGCGTTGGCCGATTGCCTGCCCCGGTTACTTTTCTGTTCAGCCGGTTTGTTCAGTACTTGCGGTTCAATAACCTCAAAGGCTCCAAAGCTGCGGGTGATGGTTTTAATGTCGTCATCACTCATCAGGTTGCGTTTGGAACCCAGGGACTTGCGCATTTTTCCGCACAGGTTCACCCCGTTGATGAGTTGCACCTTATACCAATCGCTTTTTCTAAATCCTTTAGCTGATGCCAGCTATGCTCAGACATCATTATCAAGCGTTTTATCTGGAACAGATGTCTCGTCGACCACAGCTACCCG
>OODV01000067.1 GCA_900299555.1 uncultured Endozoicomonas sp. | reverse complement strand
AGTAATCGGAGAATTTATCTACCGAGAGCACTATCAACTCCTCTGAACCTCCACCCAACATTGCATTCGAACCAGGCAGTACAGCTACAGAACCGAAAAAACGTATTGATATTGGATACGCTTTTTCATCCATTTTCACAATAAACAGCACCCAAAATAAATGAGGGAGAATGACGTTGAGCAGTTTCTTACTGATCTGGCAGTCCACCAAAAAGGATCAGCGTCAACTCAGAACCAGACATTGTGTGCAGCTTCCATAAGGATATTAAAACCACTCAGATCTATACTCATGTTTTAGGCAGACACCAATCCGGAGCAAGAAGCCCAATCGATACAGAGTGAACTCTATTGATCACTGAAAAAGCACGCTACCGCCCGTCACTTGTTCTTCTGCCTTTTACTGACATCCATGAGCAGGGTATGAAATAGCTCAGTAACGACTTTTATGATGGTTTTTCTACGATGCAGTTAACCGTGGCTGACAGAAAATTTGCACTAAAGTATCAAACAAATATCGTCAGTTAAAGGCAAACCCAATTATTCTTCCACTGACTTTTATATGACGAACAATCCCACGAGCGAGAAGGACTGAGGGGTGTTTTAAAAACGATCAATCTACATACATTTAGCCTATAACCAGAGCTTATATCTGTCAGAAAGGGTACTTCTAACCGACCACGCCTGGCACAGGCTGATAGCAGTAATGTGCAGACAGCCGGTACCATCGCGATTCAGGTCTTAATTATTTACTGGCAATGGCATAGCCAGCCCCCTGCCAGGCATAGATGCCACCGGGGTAGCGGTACACGTTGTTGTAGCCGAGTGTTTTCGCCCAGATGGCGGCGTTGTGGCTGCGGGTGCATTTTACAAACCCGCAGTACACAACAATGGGCTTATCTTTATCATTACCCAGTAGTGCCTGGTAATCTTCCAGTGAACGGTTCTCGGTTTCGGCGGTGTTCCACTCCTTCATATCCGGAATGGGAAACAGAAACTGCTTTGCCCCCGGAATGTGTGCCTTGTTGTAGCTGGCTTCCAGCGGCATGGCATCGATAATCAGCATCGGTTTGCCATCCTCCATCCAGGCTTTCAGTTCGGCCGTCGTTACCAGTTGGTAGTCACCCGAAGCGGCTTCCCGAGCCAGGTTGACGGCACTGGTTTCCGTTTCGACTTCTTTTTCGTATTTATTACTGCCAAACCAACCGGCGTAGCTGGCACCGGCCACAACAAGAAGCGCCAACAGCAAAATGGCTACACGTTTCATACTATCCCTCATGGAGTAAGTTAAGTATCCACTCGCATGGCATCGAGGGTTTCCATCTTAAGGACCAGGTGCTTTGCAGTCAGCGCATGGCTATGCGACCAATGCCGCCCGGGTGCCTGAGAAATCAATCAGAAAGACGATGTCATGCAGTTGGCTACAGATGGTTATTTAAAACAGGCAAACGGTGCTGGGTGACGATTCAGGTGTGCTCTTGCCCACTGGATAAACGCCATAACCCCCAGCAAACCGATGTTTCGGACAAACGATGTTCTCAGGCTGGAGAGCGCGTTACCTGATGGGTCATCAACCCCAAAGCAGCCGCAGTCAATATCCAGTCCGGCGTGGATGCCATAACCCAGCACCAGAAGGAACACCAGGGTAAGCAGGCTTATCAGCAGTAGTCCACCCCGGCGATCCATCATCAGCAGGAGTGCTGCCACGATTTCAGTACCCAGAACGGCAAACGCGGTTAGATGGGTTAGACCCTCCGGTACAAAACCAAAGACATAGATGGTGTCGGCAAACGCCCCGATATCGGTCAACTTATTCAGGGCCGCGTACAGAAACAGACCACTGAGAAACAGTCTGGCGAAGTGATAAAAGGCCGTAAGCCATTTTTTAGGTGCAGGCACTTCCCGGAAGGAAAACGCCGGTTGGGAATGGTTCACAGGGCACTCCGAATCAATGAGGTTGTCGGACACCAGTCTGCTGCAGCGAAGCCGGCATGGTGAACTATTCACACCGGGCAGAAATCCAAACTGGGGAATAAGCCCTGACTATAACAACCCAACGTGAAGTAGATTTTGATGTCAGTCAGTATAAAGGTGGCTCAAAAAGCCATGCGTAAAATCTGCTGATAATGGCTGTGAAAGCAGAGAATTTTTCTCGTTCAATATTCGAGCAGAGGCGATGCATGTTGTGACAGGAGAACAAGGATATATTACTGCCGACACATCGTGGACACACAATTACAGCAATCGTTAGAACAGGATATTTTAGAAGGGAATATGGCGGTGAGGGAGGGATTCGAATCCTTGCAGCACTTAGAATACTCTATATATATCAATAGGTTAAAATACTCCAAAATACTAAAAAGTGTCCATTTGGGTTGTTAAAAGTGGTTGTTGGTCAGTTTGGTGGACACTTTTTGGACACCTTGATAGCCAACTCATACCAATTTTTCCAGTATTCATACATGACCTGATTACCACTAAACCTCTGAATAGAGAAGAGATGGACGGACACTTTGAACCCTTTGCGTTAGTAACATTCAAAGGCTTACTAGGTGGCCTTGTGATGATTTTTACGGTAAAAACCTTCATAACCTGTTGATTTATTGGAATTATAATTTCTAGAAACTAACTAACAGATTTGCTTTATAATACATTAGTGCAATTTATAAAATATCTTCAAATTATTAAATTTGCTCATTACACAAAAAATATATTCAGACAATAAACAAGGTACTTACAATGCCAGGACAAACTATTAATGCAAGCCCAGCAATTATGACTTTGAATACTCCCAATAATAATCATAGGAGTGAATGGACTTGTGTCAGCTGGTTTAACAAAATTTCTGATGCCATTGCCAGTAAAACTTGTCGTTTTTTTGGTTATGCTGCTACCACTGTGGTGTCAGTTATTACCTTTATCCCTTCACTAGCTGTCGATCTTGGTTATGCAGCTAAGAGGCTGTATGACAGAAATATCACTAAACCCCAAACTCAGATTCCGAACGAGGTTTCAGCGAACGGTTTGCAAACTCCGACTCTGAGAAAGATACCAGAGAGCTTCATTGAAAACCCTAACGTGACACAACAAATAACTCCTACCGGTAATCTAGTTCCTTCAAGCAACTCCTCTGTTACTTCTAACACTCAATACAGAACAAAAGTACAAAAAAATAGCCAAACATCCTATTTAACCAGACCTGCATCATCACCCCCCCCCAGAGCTAATTTTATAACTTGCGGGAGTGAATCAGGAAAAAATGAAGACATTAGAGCTATCAAAAATTCGATAACTCATTCAGAAGACAATACAACCAATAAACAAATCCAAGACCCTAACATTTCTAAATCAATTGATACAACTCCCTTAAAAGATTTTGAAATACATCTGGATACTGCAGAAAGTTTAAATCAAGCCCGTTCCAAAAATGGGAAAAACTATAAGATAAATCAAATGTATCGCGGACAAGAATTAGAGATAAGTTTATTTAAAGGAAACAGCATCTTTAAAGAAATCAAGTCAGAAAATGACAAACTAAATTTCACATGTGAATTTATATCTGAGGGTGGCACTAAAAAAGTTTTCAAAATCAAAATAAATGGTCAAGATTTTGCAATCGCAGTTCCAACTGAAAGTTTCAAAACAGCTCACTGGGCAGTTGCATTAAAAGAAATTAAATCAACAGATCTACTTAAAAAAATTGGCATAAACACCATTCCTTTCCATAGAGTCGTATTTGCTGAGATAGATGGTGTAACTATACCGGCCATAGTAATGCCCTTATTTACTAATATTGATGGACATATTGCCGAACATAAAAATGCTTATACACTAAAATCATTCATAGATAATACTATTGTCAAAGACCAAGTAAGCGGAGAAAAGCTAAAAGTCAAAGATATTCCAAATGAAGAAGTGTTTTTCGACATATTCAAAAATGTTATCAGTGATACCGGATTACTCGTTAAGAATAATATATTGGTAGATCTCGATGCAATCAATTACCAAATATTAGACTCTGGAGATGTAAAGTTGTTCTTATTTGATTTACCAAAAGATATTATTAATCGTGATAAAAATTGTTCACAAAATCAACTATGTGAAGCCTATGCTGATAATTTGATAAGTTCCTTTATTGAATGCCTAGATGACAGGAGATGTATAGGATTTGACACAACGCCTCAAAATTCAAAATTCAGGGCAAGGCTTACTAGCTTAATTAGTAAGGATTCCAGCACAATATAGGAGACTGTAAATAAAACTCTGTTTCTCCCTATCTTAAAACCCAATGTGGTTATTTGACCTATATTTTAAGGGTTATTTCTATATACTGGACAAAAATGGCAAGGCCAGAAATTATGAAATTCAGATGAGTATAAGCTAACTCCTTCTTTCAGTAACCTGTATGGCCTTTAACCTCCATACAGATTACCGTTACTATTGATGGAAGAAGTCAGCTCGCTGGCCTGGAAGCTTAAGTATCATCTACTACTTCATCAAGCAGGAATTATCTTTATTGCCCAATTCATACTCGCCCTGATCCGCTCTCGGTTCACCAACCTGCACCGCGTTGCTGAAGAGTTCCAAATGACATCAGACAGTGAATCCAGTTATCGAAGAATCAAACGTTTCTTTGCTGATTAATAAATACAGCTATGAACAGCTTGACCAGCTGATACTCGCCTGTCTGGAGGTCGACCACTTTACTCTATGCACGGACAGGACCAACTGGAGCACCGCTCGAAAGACGTCGGGGGACAGTTCCTAAGTTTGAGCTCACTCTTAAACAACAGAATCAACATATCAAATCCCTTGAAAAGCAGATAAATTAGCTAAAAAAAGTTCAATTTCTTGGTTTCAAGCAGGCTAAAGACCGTCAAAACCACCTGGATTCTTCTGTCGGTGAGATCGGTTACCAATAGTAGGCTGTCGAACTCCTGATCAACAGAGGCGCTAAGATCAATGCATGTATGAATAATAGCGCCACCGCTCTGATGTTCGC
This sequence comes from uncultured Endozoicomonas sp., assembly GCA_900299555.1. Taxonomy (GTDB): domain Bacteria; phylum Pseudomonadota; class Gammaproteobacteria; order Pseudomonadales; family Endozoicomonadaceae; genus Endozoicomonas. The sequence continues at coordinate 1,822 of OODV01000067.1, read as the reverse complement.
ATCCCAGAAGGGGCACAAGCCGATCGCCGAGCTTCTAATCGACAGGCGCGCTAGCGTCAATGCCAATACGAACAATGGCGTCACAGCCCTGATACTGGCATCCAATAACGGACACGATGAGGTGGTTGAGTCGTTGCTGGCAATGGGAGCTGATGTAGGGGCCAAAACAGCAAACGGTGATAATGCTTTATTTTTGGCTGCTAAGGGAAAACACTGGAACGTTGTCAGGAAATTGATTTGACATTAATTTTATATCATTGTGCTGCAACGGATACTGGGACACGCGGATATTTCCATGACCATGAGGTACGCCAAATTTGATCCAAACCACTTTCAGGAGGCGATCAATCTGAACCCGTTATCCGGAATGGATGATGACACTGAAGAGACAACAGAAGAAACGGAGGAAATGACGATTTGAGTCGAGAAATGCAGGGTATTTTTTCGCCGTCGACACTCTGTCAACACAAGAAGACATTAGTCGTTTTATATGCAGTTTTAATTAAGGGAAATCAGGAGCTTACAGAAGGGAATATGGCGGTGAGGGAGGGATTCGAATCCTTGCAACACTTCAAAGACTCTATATATATCAACAAGTTAAAATACTTCAGAATACTAAAAAGTGTCCATTTGGGTTGTTAAAAGTGGTTATTGGTCAGTTTGATGGACACATTTTGGACACCTTAAAAGAAAATCATCCAACTATTTAAACCTTACTTCCACAGAAAGTACAGTGCCTACTAAACGCTCAAACCAGCTTTGTTATTGTTGACGCACAGAGCGTGAAGAATACTGATTGTGCAAAAAACAAAGGCTATGATGCAGGGAAAAAGGTTTCAGGCATAAAACGCCATATTGTTGTTGATACGCAAGGTCTCCCCCATGCAATTGCTATTACCACTGCAAATATCACTGATCGGTCTGGAGCCTTGGAAGCCTTCAAAAAGCACCGTTCTACTCTGGAAAGCGTCCAATCAGTTCTGGTAGATGGTGGTTATACAGGAAAGCCTTTTGCAGATGGAACCAGCGAAATTCTGGGGGCGACAGTACAGGTTGCCAAAAGAAGCGAACTTCATAAATTTGTAGTGATTCCGAAAAGGTGGGTTGTTGAAAGGTCTTTTGCATGGCTTGAGAAATGTCGTCGGTTGTGGAAAAACTGCGAGCGTAAGCTGAATATCAGTTTACAACTTACGCACTTGGCCTTCTTGACACTGTTGCTGAGAAGATTATGAACAGGCTCTTAGAACCATTTACCATACTTGGGCTCATTTCAGGTTAAGTGTTGGTACACTACCCAAAGCCAGTAATGCCGCGAGATGCTCGTAATTACTTAGTCACTCGCTACAGCAAGCTTTCAGCGACTTGTGCTAAAACACCAACACTTATCTTCAACTAAGCCCCATACTTGCCACCTAAGAACTTTTGGTGGCTCTTTTGAAAAGTGAGTGGGTAACGCTGTATTCTTAATCCAATACTCTGCATGACATCACAGGCCTGAAGACACTCATGGAAGAATTGTTTCAGAATGCCCTTGGAATCAGTTATCCCTGGTACATTGAGTCAATTGAGTTCAATACTGAACAATCCAGATTGGATATTTTTCTTAACTTTCAGCGAGGGGCAACCTTCAAAGATAACAGTGAGGATGATCCTTCTGGCAAGGAGTACCCAGCATACGATACCTTTCAGAAAGAATGGCGGCATATGAACTTCTTTCAACATGAATGTTATCTTCATGCACGCGTACCAAGGATCGAGCGGGATGATGGGAAGTTCCGCCTGATCCCTCCTCCCTGGAGTGGCAAACTCAAAGGGCTCACAC